>JAMOAD010000318.1 GCA_023621955.1 Acidobacteriota bacterium | reverse complement strand
AGCGAGCCGACGGGAAGCGTTTCAAACGGTCCCCGGAGAGTGCTCTCATGATGGCGTCCGAGAAGGATTCGTCCACGGTGGAGGAGATATCCTTGGGAGGGGGAAAGTTTCCCTGGGGAAGACGACCGGTAACGATCTCGTAGAGGATCACCCCCATGGAGTAGATGTCGGCCCGGTGGTCAACCCGCTTGGCGTCCAAAGCCTGTTCTGGGGCCATGTAGGAGAGGGTCCCGATCGCCGTGTTGGTTCTCGTGAGCCGGACATCCTCCCCCCAGAGGAAAGCGGAGATTCCGAAGTCAGAGAGTTTGGGCCTCCCCTCCTTGTCCAGAAGGATGTTGGAAGGCTTGAGATCCCGATGGACGATCCCTTTGGAGTGGATGAACTCCAGGGCCGAGAAGATCGGGATCAGGAGCCCGAGGATCTGGGCAAGGGTAGGGTGTCGGCTCTGTATGTACTCTTCCAGGTTCCCCCCCTCGAGGTATTCTAGCACCATGAAGTACCTCTCGCCCCAGAAGCCGTCATCGATGAGTTGAACGATATTGGGGTGGTTGAGGGAGGCAATCATCCGGGCCTCTCTCTGGAACCGGAGAACCATCTCCTTCTGTTGTCCCAGGTTCTCCTTCATCACCTTGACGACCACGGTTCTGGCGAGAGAGTCCTGACGGGCCAGGAAGATCTCCGCACTTCCCCCCTCGGAGACACGTCTCAGGAAGCGAAGGTTAGAGATGTCCATCGGGGCCTACGAGGCGGTTCTTCCCGGATTGTTTGGCGATGTAGAGCCGTTCATCCGCTTTTTTGAGGACCTCTTCCCACTCCTCTCCATCCTGGGGGTAGACCGCCAGCCCCAGGGAGATGGTGGCACCGATCTTGTTCTCCCGGATCTCCAGTATCTCCGATTCCACATGCTTTCGGATCCTCTCGGCCACCGCCATGGCCCCCATAAGGTCGGTCTCTGGGAGAAGAACGGCGAACTCCTCACCCCCGTATCGGCTCGCCAAATCGTTTTCCCGCACCGAGGCCAAAATCTTGAAGGCGATGAACTTCAGAACCTCGTCTCCGATGATGTGGCCGAAGGAGTCGTTCACTCTCTTGAAGTTGTCCACATCGATCATCACGATTCCAAAGCTCTTCCCGTACCTTCTGGCGAAGGAGTTCTGCTTCTTGAGCTCCTCAAGAAAGTAGTACTTGTTGAAGAGCTGGGTCATCCGGTCTGTCGTTGCCGCCGCGTAGAGGTACTTGTGGAAGATCGATTCCAGCTCGGTGCGGCTCTCGAACTTAAAGACCGTCCGGCCTGCGGTGATGATGTCCCCACTCTTGAGGGGTGTCTCCTTCTGCAGGGGCTGTTGGTTGAGAAAGGTCCCGTTCAGGGAGCCGAGATCCTGAAGGTGGTAGAGCCCATCGTGTTTGACGATTCCGAAGTGTTTGCGGGACATGAGGGGATCGTTCACGGAGAGGTCGTTCTCAAGAGATCGCCCAGCCACGGCCCTCTCCCCGAGTTCGGTCTCTTTCCCCAAATCGGCCTCGTTCCCGAAGATGACAAGCAGGTAGCTGGTGACCCTCCGTTCGTTCTCCTGACCGTCTCCGTCCCGGAGGATAACCGTCTTTTGCCAAGGTTTCTCGTCCATGGTCTCCCTATTCCAGTGTCACCGGCACCCAGTGGTACCGCCTGCCTTCGATCTCTCTGACGATGACGATGTCCCGACCTTCTTTTATCTTACCCTGAACAGAACGAAACGAGAAGAGAAGCTCCCGCCTGGGAAAGAGAACCCTCAAGTCTTCCGCCTGCTCCAGAGGAAAAGAGGGGTAGAAGCCGATAAACTCCAGATCCCGAGGACGTTTCCCCGAAGCGGCGACAACCTGTCGCCAGATCCGAAGCTGTTCCTCCTGGCTCCAGTTCACCCTCTGAGCGCGCATCCTCACGGGAAGCCTGCTTACTAAAGCCGTCGCATCGGAGACGACAGGCTTGATCGACCAGAGGAGTCCCCGGCTCTCACCGACGTCGAAGGTCAGGTTTCCTCTCCTGGAAGGCGCTGGGGAGAGAGCCCACCTCCCCTTGTCCAGAGCGTGCACATCTCCTCCTGAGAATCCTCCGGAGAGGGAACGGACCTCGAGAATCTCCCCGTACTGAAGGGGAACGCTTCTCAGAGAGAGGCTCTCCTGGGCAGAGGGGAGCGCGTGAACCTCGGCGCGGATCTCCCCCTCAGGCTTCACCTCCAGTGTCTTCGCGAGAATCCCTTGGTCCGAAGCCTCCCGGAAGGAGGCGCGGATCGGGGAAAAATCGTGAAACCGGGGGCTCACATCCCCGGGAAGGCCCTCCCTCGCCCGACAATCGAAGGTCAGGTCTGCCTCCCGGAGAGGCCATCTGCCGAAGAAGGCCCTTATTCTTTCGCCGATTCCTTTCGATGGTTCTGCCATAAGAGTCTCAAGGCCTTCTCTACCCTCTCGAGAGGTTCGCTCAGGTCTCTCTTCCTCCCGACCTCTTTCACGATCAAGAGGGCCCGCTCCTGAAGTTCCGGATCCGCGGCGCCGAAGGTCAGCCTCAGGGGACCGCCGTCCTGGAAAGGCTGAAAGACCACCTCCGTCTCCTTGACCCTCTGAATCTCCCCTGGAGTCTTGAGGAAGGGGAGGGTCGTCTTCTGAAGAGAGACCATGGGAGTCCGGCCCGCCTTATCCCTTCCGGAGAGGTACTCAGGTTCTGGAACTACGATCATGCTCGGGACGGTTTTAATCTCACGTAAAAGGTTTCTGACAAGTATGTCATCTCGCAGGTACTGCCTGAGAACCTTACCGTAGAGAATCTGTTGAAGCGCAGTCGGTGTGATCGGATCGGTGTATTTAAATTCCAGAGGAAGCCCCAGGAGGTCGGTGACCATGAAACCTCCCATGTACGTCCCCTCCTCCTCAAGAATCATCAGGTAGGCCAGGTTGTTTTCCGCCATCTTTCCGCTCCCTCCATGCCGGTCGATCATTTTAACACACCCATCGAGGAAAGACCAACCGCCGGGAAAGGAACTTCTCCGCCGGGTTGACTTTTTTCATCCCCTACCCTATGATGGAATCGATGAAAAGCATCCGGTGGCCATGGTTGCTCCTGCCCCTGATGGTCGCCCTTCCTCTGGAGGGGAAAGACAAGGAGAGCCTCTCCGCCCCTCTCTTCCCAGAGAAGAGCCCTCCGGTCAAGGTCACTCTCCTGAAGATCGCCGAAAGCGACCAAAGGATCGCCTTGGACTACTTGAGGTTAAGGCAGAAGACCTCCCTCACCAACCAGAGGCGGAAGAAGAGCTTCAACCTGATCATCCGCGCCACCAACCGCCATATCCTCGAAGACCGCAACCGTGCTCCGGAGCTTTCGGAAAGGCTCAACTCCTTCGTCTCCCCCTCCGCGGAAGGGTGGCTCGGAGGAGGTGAGGAGCTTCTCTCCCTCTCCCTTGGCCGCAAGAGGTTCTCCCCCCTCACCCAGGGAACGGTGGGAATCTTCCGTCAGGCCTCGCCGACCGAGACCTCCACCGGTTTTCGGGTCGGCCTCAACTCCGCTCGGGGAAACCTTGAGTTCTGGCTCCCTCTGACGGGTTCGATGCCCCTGGGCGGCCACATCTCCCTTCCCCTGCTCAGGAGAGGCCCTCTCTCCCTCTCCGTCGCCGCCGAGAGGGGCTTTCCTCTGAGAAGGGAACTCGACCCCTCCGGTCATAACCCCTTCAAAGACCTGACCAGACTCTCGGTAAGAGCCAGGTACAAGAGCCTCCAAGGCTCTCTTGGCCGCATTTGCTCGGCGGCCCACCCTTCGAGCCTTGTAGCGGAAGGGAGCATCGGCCCCGATCCCTTCCGAGCCGGCCTCCTCTGGGAGACCTCCCCTTGGGAGCGTTCACTCCATCTCCAGGCTCTGCCCCGTTCCAAGAGTGGGCACGTAGAAGGCGAATTGCGGTTTCCTCTGAAGGGGCACTCGGATAACCTCCCCACCCTGGTCCGCCTCTCGTTTCTCGTCATGCCCTTGGGAGGACGTCTCTCCATGGCCTGGACCGAAAGTCGGCCCTTCCCGGGAGTTCCTCCGGTCAGGAGCCTCTCCTGGGGAGTTCAGTTTCTCTCCCGATGAAAAAGATCCTTACCTCTTTCCTTGTCCTTCTCTTCCTCGCCCTGGGAGTCTTCAACATCTACAGGAAGATCGTTTACCGCGAGATCTCCGACGGATTCCAATGGCAAGAGGAGGAGACGGGCCTGACCGTGAAGGGCATCGGGAAGAACGATTTCTTCCCCCCCCTCAAATCCGGCGATCTCCTGCTGGAAATCGACGGAATCGTCGTCAACGACACCCTTGACCGCCTGGAGCTGATCAACCAGAAAGGAGAAAAGAAGAAGGTGGTCTACTTCCTCAGCCGGGAGGGCCAGTACATCTACTCCCAGGGAACTCTCAGGAAGAGCAGATTCCCCATGGTCTACCTCTACCTGGTCATAACCGGCATGGCCTCCCTCTTCCTGGTCTACTACACCCTCTTCCAACCCTCGAGCCTCTCTCCCCCCTCCCAGACCCTCTTCTTCCTGACCGGGCTGAGCTTCTACAGCCTCTACGTCTTCACCTCCGACTTGGTCATAAACGACATCTGGGCGAAGCTCTTCTACAGCCTCGACAAGAGCGGCTTTCTCCTCTTCCCGGCCTTCTTCTTCCACTTCTTCCTCCTCTTCCCGACGGAGCAGAAGAGGTGGAGCCTCTTCAAGGTGATCTTCTACCTGGCCGGAGGAGTCCTGCTCCTTCTCAACCTTCTCGGCCTCTTCGGAATCGGCTCCTTTGTCTCTCTCCAATCGGTTTTCTACCAGAACACCCTTCGAAGGATTGAACTGGCCTACTTCAGCAGTGCCTTCCTCTTGACCCTCCTGGTCATCGTTCTGCGCTTCTACCGTTCCGAGACGCTCTACGTCCGCAAGCAGATGAAGGGGGTGGTCTGGGGCATCCTCGCAGGCTTTGTCCCTTTCTTCCTCTTCTATATCCTCCCCTTCTTCTCGAGTCCCGATCCGCCGGAGTGGGCCCAGTTCATCGTCCTCACCCAGCTCCTGATCCCTTTGACCTTCGCCTACGCCGTCTCGGGGTACAAGCTCATGGACTTCGAGATTCTCGCCAAGAGGTACGCCGTCTACATCTCGGGCTTCCTCATCGTCTTCAGCCTCTACGCCTTCATCATCACCCGTTTCGCCCCGGACTTCGAAGGGGGGATCACCATCGGGGCGGCGGCGATTCTCATTGGAGTGCTGGTCCTCAACCCCCTCTACACCTTCCTGGAAGAGCTTATCAACAGGCTTTTCTACAGGAGGACCTACGCGTCCCGGGAAGACCTCGTCTCCTTCTCCCGCATCGTCACGGCGGAGAAGGATCTGCCGGTTCTGACCTCCCGGTTCCTGGAGATTCTCCTCTCCGCCCTCCTCCTCAAAGACGCCTGTCTCTACCTTTTCCAGAAGGAGAGCGGCGAGTTCCGGCTTCTCGGGGCCAAAGGTTCTGAGGACCGCCCCCTCCCCAACGCCCTTCCCCTCTCGGCTCCCTTTCGAGAGAAACTTCTGGAGAACGACTTTCTCTGGCTCTACTCCCTCGACGAGACCGAAGGCTTCGCCCCTCAAGATCGAGAGGTGCTCCAGAACCTGGGGATGTACCACCTACTTCCCCTCCTCTTCGAAGGAAAGTTGATCGGCCTTCTGACCATGGGAAGGAAGTTCGACGGGGGGTTCCTCACCACCGAAGATTGGTCCCTTCTGCTGGCCATCATCCCCTCCTTCAGCCTGGCCGTCGAAAACGCCTCCCTCTATACGGCCCTCACCCACCGGCTCGACGAGATCAACTCTCTCAAAGAGTTCAGTGAGAGCATCCTGGAAAGCGTGCAAGTGGGGATTGCCGTGATCGACAACACCGGAGAGGTCCTCCACTGGAACCGGTACATGGAGAACTTTTTCTCCCGTCCCCGCAGGGAAGCGGTTGGAAAGCCTCTCCTGCCGCTTCTGGGCGTCGAAACCGCCCCGTCGCCACCCTCCCCCGGGGAGAGCTCGAACCGACGGATCACGCTGACCGACGGTCAAGGCCGTCAAAGGCTGACGGAGGTCACCCTCTTCCCTCTCAACAGCCGGGACCACGCCGACATCCTCCTCCTCTCGGATGTGACGGAAAAAGCCGACCTGGAGAGGGAGTTGATCACCAAGGAGAAGATGGCCTCCCTCGGCTTGCTTTCGGCGGGAATCGTCCACGAAATCAACACCCCCCTGACCGGGATCTCCAGCTACTCCCAGCTCCTGAAAACCTCCACCTCAGACCCGGAGATCGTCGAGCTGGGGGATCGGATAGAGGCTCAGGCCGAAAGGATGCGCCAACTGATTCGGAGCCTCCTGAACTTCTCCCGGGAAGGGAGAGGCGTCAAGGTCATCTTCGACCTGCGGGAAGCGGTCGAGGAGTTGCGCACGATTCTCGAACACAAGATCAAAGAGAAGGGGATTCTCTTCCAGATTCAAGGGGGCTCCCTCCTCCTCTCCGGCGAGCGTGTCAAGATTCAACAGGCTCTCATCAACCTTCTGATCAACGCCATAGATGCCTCATCGATAGGTTCGGAGGTGACTCTCCGGGCCAACCGCAGTCAGGGGAGAGTGTGCATAGAGGTAGAGGACCGGGGAGAGGGTATCGCCCCAGACGACCTCCCCTACATCTTCGACCCCTTCTTCACCCGGAAAGGACCGGGAAAGGGGACCGGCCTTGGCCTATCCATCGTCTTCAACATCGTCAAAGAACACGGCGGCACCATCGATGTCTCCTCTCAGCTTGGTAAGGGAACAACCTTTCGGATCTCCTTCCCCGAGCCCCCTCTCTCCCGTCCTGGAGCTGTCCATGCGCTTTGACCTTCTGACAATCTTCCCCGGCTACTTCGCCACACCCCTGAGCTACGGCGTCCTCGGCAAGGCTATCGAAAAAGACCTCTTCCGGGTGGGTCTCCACAACCTCAGGGATCACTCCCCGGACAGGAGGCACCAGAAGGTCGACGACCGCCCCTTTGGAGGGGGGTTCGGTATGGTCTTCATGGTCGAACCTATCCACAGAGCCCTCCAAACCATTGCACGGGAGGGAAAGAGCCGGACCATCCTCTTCTCCGCCTCCGGAACCCCCTTTACTCAGCAACGTTCCAAGGAACTGGCCCTCTACGACCAGCTGATTCTGATCTGCCCCCGCTACGAAGGGGTTGACGAGAGGGTGAAGGGCTATATCGACGAAGAACTCTGTATCGGCGACTACGTCCTCACCGGCGGAGAGCCAGCGGCCCTGATCGTCATGGAGGCCGTCTGCCGTCACATCCCCGGAGTCCTGGGCAAGGAGGGGAGCCTTCAAGAGGAGAGTTTTGAAACAAACCTCCTGGACTACCCCCAGTACACCCAACCGAGGGAGTACCTCGGAGCGGAAGTGCCCGAAGTTCTCCTCTCCGGGGATCACGAAAAGATCCGTCTCTGGAGAAGAGAACAGTCTCTCCTGAAGACCCGGAGGGTCCGACCCGACCTCTGGACGGAAACCTTGTCAGACCTGGAGGATGAAACGTGAAAAGAGCCCTCTTCCTGATCCTTCTCTTCGCTCCCCTCCTTGCCGAGGGGGTTCGGCCCCAAAGGGACCGCATCGGGTTCTCCACGACTCCCGAACAGCTCACCCAGGTGATCGAGCTTGCCCAGAAACGCTCCCCCGTCCTTCTCGCGGAGATGGAGAGGAAAACCGCCGGGAAGACGGCCTTCGTGGCCCTCTCCCCCCACGACGACCACCTCCTGGCCGGCGAGTTCTACCTCCTCTCCGCCTCCCTCCTCCGGGCCGACACGGTCATCGTCTTTGGGCTTCTCCATAGAAGCGTCAAGGAGAGCCTGAACAACCCGAAGAATCTCCTCGTCTTCGACGACTACGACGCCTGGGAGAGCGCCGAGGGGGCCGTCCAGGTCGATCTTCCCCTGAGGGAGTACTTGACGAAGAACCTCCCCCGAAGCAGGGTCTTGATCAACCGGAAGGCCCACTCCGAGGAGCACTCCGTCGAAGCCTCTCTGGGCTTTCTCAAGAGGAGCAACCCCCACGTCAAGATTCTCCCTATCCTCGTCTCGGCCTGGGAGTGGGAAGAAGGGGCGGCCCTGGCCGAAGAGCTGGGCGCACTCTTGGCCCGGTGGCTCCAGGAGAGAAAGGGGGAGCCTGGCAGAGACTTGGCCTTTCTTCTCTCCAACGACGCTACCCACTACGGACCCGATTTCTCCTACACACCCTTCGGAATCGGCGAAAAGGCCCATCAGGAAGGGACCGAACGGGATCGGAAGATCGCCGGAGAGACCCTCCTAGGAACCATCGACCAGAGGAAGATCTCCCTCTTTTTCAGGGAGGTCGTCGACACCCAGATGACCTGGTGTGGGCGCTTCGTCATCCCTTTCGGCCTTCTCGTCGCCAAGAGAGTGGCCGCCTCCCGGAAGCTCTCCCTCTACGGAATCGAAGGAGGCTACGGAGACAGCTACTCCCTGGGGGTTCTCCCCCTCTTCGCAAGAGGCCTCGGCATTACGGCCCCCTTCTCTTCGAGCCACTGGGTCGGGTACTGGGCACAGATCTTCACCCTCCAAGAGTAGCCAACCTTTGTCCGTCCTCCCGCTGTGGAGGATGAACCGGTGGGCTCTTCAGGCTCTTCTTACCTCGTCACGTCTATGCCCTGAACTCACCGACTTGATCCTGAACCTCTGAATAGGCTATTCTTAGCCTATCGCCAATTCAAGAGGGGGTTCTCCTTGACGGAGAGAGAGAGAATGCTTTCAGGCCGGCTCTACAACGCCCAGAACGAAGAGCTGGTAAGGATGAACAAAAACGCAAAACGACTCATCCGCCTGTTCAACCAAACCCTGGAGGGCGAGTCTAGCAAGCGTATGGGCTTCTTAAAAGAGTTGTTCGGCTCGACCGGTGAAAAGATCTGGATTGAGCCCCCTTTCCATTGCGACTATGGTTGTCACGTCTCTGTAGGAGAGGGTTTCTACGCCAACTACGACTGCATCATCCTGGATGTCTGCCCTGTGACCATCGGTGAACGCGTTCTCTTGGGCCCCCGAGTCTGTATTTATACGGCCGCCCACCCCATGGACGCGGCCGTGCGGGCAACCGGCCTGGAATACGGAAAGCCTGTCGTCATCGGCGACGATGTCTGGATCGGCGGAAACAGCGTCATCAACCCCGGCGTTACCGTAGGTAGCAACACGGTGATCGGTTCCGGCTCCGTGGTGACAAGAAGTATTCCCAGCGGTGTGATCGCCGTAGGAAACCCGTGCAGAGTGTTGCGGCCCATCACAGACGAAGACTCTCGCTTTTGGAAGAACCGGCATAGAGAGTATCTGGAAGGAGGTTATCAATGAGCAGAAACATCTTGGTGCTTACAGGCAGTCCCAGGAAGGGAGGCAACAGCGACCTGTTGGCGGATGCCTTTATCAAGGGGGCGAAGGCCGCTGGGAACAGGGTGGACAAATATGAAACCGGCTTAAAGAGAATCGTCGGCTGTAAAGCCTGCGACAGATGCTACTCACAGGGAGAAGCCTGCGTGTTCGGGGACGATTTCAACGCCTTGGCTCCGCTGATGGAGCAAAGCGATACCCTCGTCCTGGTGACACCTATGTACTGGTTCACTTTCCCAACGCCGCTGAAAGCGGCCCTGGATAAAATGTACGCACTGCTCGTGGGAGGCAGAAGGAGCAATATTCATGAGAGCCTCTTACTCGCCTGTGCCGAAACAACGGAGGAAGCCGATTTCGAAGGCTTGGTGAAGACCTATGAGCTCATCGGGGCCTACCAGAAGTGGACCGACCTTGCCAAGTTACTGGTTCCAGGGGTCTTGAAAGTCGGGGATATTCTCCATACTGATGCGCTATTAAAGGCGGAAAGAATCGGACAATCGTTAAAATAAGCACCCTCTCGTCAAGAGCAGTGTTTTATGGGCAGACAGACCGTTCTCTCGAAGAGGCGGTTAACGTTTAAGACCAAGCGAAGGGTTTCCTCCCAGTCGCTGCATGGCACTTCAGGAGAGAAGACGACGGCCCCGACTTCTCAACAGAGAAGCCCAAGGCCATCGTTCTCCCCTTCTACCCTTTCCTTATGAGACCCCCGTTGGATCAAATCCGATAGTCCAACCAATATTTTCTAGTCAATTTTCGTGCCATACAAGGGAAGTAAGACTGGAGCGGCCTTCCCCTAGACGAAGCCCCCGCAACGTCCAGACCCCGTACATTCGCGTTCAACTATTGGACATTTTCTCTTGCCTTTCCCTCTCTCCTCGGGTATAGTCTTCCATGTACCTCCTGACCGTTTCCCTCTCCTCCGGCGAAAAGAGCCTCTTCTACCTCTACTCGGGGACCTTCCTGATCGGCTCCCAGGACGATTGTGACATTCAGATCCCAGACAACACGATCTCCCGGCGCCACGGCTCCCTGGCCCTTCAAAAAGATCTTCCCCCGACGATCGAAGACTTAGACAGTCTGAACGGGATCTTCCTGAACGGAGCCCCGGTTCAAAAGAGCGAGTTGAAAGATGGGGACCGCCTCATGCTGGGCACTTCAACCATCACCGTCGAGGAGGTCGCCGAGGATGACGGGTTTCCTCTCCCCCAAGGGGAACGTCTGGTCAACGTGACCCCCAAGGATTGGACCAAGACCCGCACCATCAACAGAATCGCCGAGAAGACTCCCCTGGAGATGCTGAAAGCCTTCGCCCGGGGAAACCTCTCGGTTCTCCTGGACCGTCTCATCGAGCACACCATGCCGGAGTGTTCTCAACTCCTCTTGGCCAGGCGCCTGCCGGAGAACACCTTCCGGATTCTAGCCCACCGGGGCAACCTGGACGATCTTCTCGGCAAGGCGGAAACCATGCTGAGGGACGGTTTACCCACCTTTGAAGGCCTCACCCTCCACCTTCTCCCCAGAGAGGGGATCTTCGCCCTCGTCGCTCCCGACACGACCCGCTTCCGCTACATCTTCCCTGAGATGGCCGCCCTCATCGAACGGATAGAGGGGGAGAAGCCCCCTCCTCAACCTCCCCCCCAGGTTGAGAGACGGCACCCGGAGAGGTCCGGGGTCATCTCCCGCTCCCTCCTCATGAAAGAACTCGTCGAGAGAGCCTCACGGTTGGCGAAGACGGAGATGTCCATCCTCCTCACCGGAGAGTCCGGGGTAGGAAAGGAGGTCATGGCCCGTTTCATCCATGAAGAGAGCCTGAGACGGGACGGCCCCTTCGTCGCGATCAACTGCGCGGCCTTTCCGGAAAGTCTCATCGAGGCCGAGCTCTTCGGCGTCGAGAAAGGAGCGGCCACGGAAACCGCTCCCAGGAAGGGGAAGTTCGAGATGGCCCAGGGGGGAACCCTCTTCCTCGACGAGATCAGCGCCATGTCCCTGAACACCCAGCCGAAGGTTCTCCGGGCCATCCAATTCAAGGAGTTCTACTCCCTGGGCGGCAACCACCTCAAGAAGGTGGATGTACGAATACTCTCGGCCTCCAACCAGGTTCTTCAGGATGCCATCGACCAGGGAACCTTCCGGCCGGACCTCTTCTACCGTATCAGCGCCGAAGACCTCATGATCCCCCCCCTTCGGGAGAGAAGGGAGGACATTCCCCCCCTGGTGGACCATTTCATGACCATCTACAGCGAAAAGTACGGCAAGAGTATCGCCGGAATCAGCTCCAAGGCCCTGCGCCATCTACTGAACTACCCCTACCCAGGCAACATCCGGGAACTGGAAAACGAGATCGAAAGGGCGATCGTTCTCTGCGACCCTGGAGATCTCATCCGGGAGAAGCACCTCCGTCGCCGGGTCGTCACCCCGTCGTCGCTCTCCGCCCTCCCCCCCAACTCCGAAGAGTGGGAGCTCCGCCGGGTTCTGGAAGAGGTTGAGAGCAGGCACATCCTGACGGCCATGGAGGTCTTCAAGAAGCGTAAGTCCGAGGTAGCCCAGCATCTGGGGATCTCCAGAACAACCCTGGACCTCAAGCTTCGCAAATACGGGCTCGACGAGACGACAGAAGAGTAGCCTGCGGGATATGTTATAATTCTTCTTCGGAGGTGACCAGGATGAACAGTTACGCCCTACTCTCGGTTTACGATAAGACAGGTCTTGAGGAGTTCGCCAAGGAGCTGACCGCCAAAGGCTACCGGCTTCTCTCCACGGGCGGCACCGCCCAGTTCCTTCAAGAGAGAGGCTTCACAGTGACACCGGTCGAAGAGATCACCGGGTTTCCAGAGATCTTTCACGGTCGCGTGAAGACCCTTCACCCCAAGGTCTTCGGCGGCGTTCTTTACCGCAGAGGCACAGACGATGCGGTCAGGGAGGAGCAGGAAATCCCCTCCATCGACCTGGTGGTCGTCAACTTCTACCCCTTCGAGAAGGTTTGGGAGGAGGGGAAGCTCACCCCGGACGAGATGATCGAGTTCATCGATATCGGGGGCCCATCCATGGTCCGCGCCGCCGCCAAGAACCACCGCTGGGTCACCATCATCACCGACCCCACCGACTACCCGGGCTTCCTCGGCTTGAAGGATGAGGAAGAGGCGAAAGGGTTCCGAAAGAAGATGGCCCTGAAGGCCTTCTTGACCACGGGGTTCTACGACTCCCTGATCGCACGCTACCTTGCGGACGGTGAGGAGATCGACCTCCCCTACTTTCTCCTGGGAGGAAGACGCCACCAGGAACTCCGCTACGGCGAAAACCCCCACCAGAAGGCCGCCCTCTTTTCGGTCCCCCCTCACTCCTACATCCAGGGCCTCCAACAGCTTCAGGGCAAGGAGCTCTCTTACAACAACATCAAGGACCTCTACGAGACTATGGCCCTGGTAGCGGACTACCCGCCTCCCCGTCCCTTCTGCGCCATCACGAAGCACAACAACGCCTGCGGAGCCGCCCTGGCCGACACCGTCAGCGCCGCCTACCGGCTGGCCTTGGAGGGAGACCCCCTCTCCGCCTACGGTGGGATCATCGGCTTCAACGTCGAGGTAGACGAAGAGACCGCCGCTGAGATCACGAAGAGTTTCTACGAAGTCATCGCGGCTCCGGCCTTTTCGAAAGAGGCCCTCGCCCTGCTGGCGACCAAGAAGAACCTTCGGGTCATCCTTCAAAAGCGCCCTCCTCACAGGGATCTCAACTTGACCCTTCTGGACGGCGGCTTCCTGCTTCAGGAGCAAGACAACTCTCTCTGGCGTGATCAAGAGCCCCGTTACGAACAGGTAGCCGGTCCTTCCCTCCCGGAGGAACGGATCAAGGACCTCCTCTTCGCTTGGACCATCGTCAAGCACCTGAAGAGCAACGCCATCTGCATTGTCAACAACGAAAGGATCGTGGCCATCGGCACAGGTTTCACCTCCCGTGTCGACGCCGTACGCTTCGCCGTCGACAGGGTCAAAGACTCCCCGGCCCTGAAGGGTTCGGTCTTGGCCTCGGAGGCCTTCTTCCCCTTCTCCGATTCCATAGAAGTCGCCTTCCAGGCTGGGGTCAGCGCCGTGATCCAACCGGGCGGCTCGATCAGGGACAAGGAGGTCATCGCCCGCTGTGAGGAACTCTCGATTCCCCTCTTTCTCACCCACATCCGCCACTTCAAACACTGATATGGAAAAGGCCGGGAGTGGCCGTATCAAAAGCTTCCGCCTCCTCCTCCACCGCCTCAAGGAGGAGAGGTTGATCGTCGCCGAGGGCCCCAAGATCTACCGGGAGGCCCTCGGCGCCGGACTTTCTCCCCGGGTGCTCCTGGTCACGGAAGAGTACCTGGAGAGAGGGGAACGGCTCCCATACAGGGAGAAGGGACTCTTGGTCACCCCGGCCCAGATGTCCTCCCTCTCCCTCTTGGAGGCTCCCCCCGGACTCATGGCCCTCTTCCCCTTCCTCTCCCCTCCTCAGCCCTCGCGGCCGGAGACGGTCTTGGCTCTTGAGAGGGTCCAAGATCCAGGGAATCTGGGGACCCTCTTTCGAAACGCCCTCCTCTTCGGTGTCGCTCAGATCCTTCTCTCCCCTGGATGCGCCTCCCCTTACAACCCAAAGGTCATCAGGTCGAGTATGGGCTCCCTTTTCTCCATCCCTTTCCTGGAAGACGTGAACCTCTCCGTAAAACTCTCTTCCCTGCAGAAGAGCGGGTACACCCTCTACCTCACCTCCCCCCGGGGAGGAGCGAGGACGGACAGGGTGAGATTCCAGAGACCTCTGGTGATCGTTCTGGGAAACGAAGGCCACGGGCTGGAGGAGACCCTCTCGGCGCTCCCCCATACAAGGGTGACGGTTCCGACAACCGGGAGGACCGATTCCCTCGGAGTGGCCACGGCCGGAGCCATCCTCATGGCCCAGGCCTATAGCGCGGGGTTGGACTCCGTTTAAACCTTGTTACGGAGGAAGGTAGGCTCTTCCAGGTTCCTTGTCTCGAAGCCCTTAGGTTCGAACCCCTTGGGGGTGTTTCCCCAGTTCAGGGCGCCGGTGTTGCCCCTGTTCTCGATCGTCGAGATTCCGCTGTAGGGGTCCAGGACCATAGGATCTTCTGAGAAGGGCTGAATCGGATCTTTCAGGGAAGCCTCCTCCGCCTGACGGACCTCATCCTCCTTGAAACCCGTTGCCACGACGGTGACCTTGATCTTGTTCTGGTACTTGTCGTCGAAGACGAGTCCAAACTTGATCTCCGCCTCCGGAGAGGCCTCCTTGGTCAGATACTCCACCGCCGAGGTGATCTCATCCACCGAGGTGTCTTCACCACAGGTGAAGTTGAGGAGGATCCCCCGGGCGCCTTGGATGTTCTTCCGCTCCAGGAGAGGGTGCTCGATGGCCTGACGCACGGCGTCCAGGGCCTTCCCTTCGCCTTCGCCGTCCCCCATCCCCATGATGGCGATTCCCCCCATGTTCATGACCGTCTTGACATCTTCGAAGTCGACGTTCATGAAGCCCGGGGAGACGATGAGTTCGGAGATCCCCTTGACGGCGTTCAAGAGGAGGGAGTCGGCCTGACGAAAAGCCTCTCTGAGGGGCATCTTCCCTCCGCCCAGCTCCCGAAGCTTCTCGTTGGGGATGATGATGAGGGAGTTCACATGGGCCTTGAGGGCCGCGATTCCCGACATGGCCTTCTTCATCTTCAGGGACCCCTCGACCTTGAAGGGGGTCGTGACGACGCCCACGGTCAGAATGTCGGCTTTACGGGCCACCTCGGAGATGATCTGGGCGGCTCCGGTTCCGGTTCCGCCTCCCATACCGGCGGTGATGAAGACCATGTTGGCCCCCTTCACCATATCGGCCAGGAGATCGGCGCTCTCTTCGGCCGCCGCCTTTCCACGCTCAGGCTGTCCTCCGGTTCCCCGGCCTCCGGTGAGTTTCTCACCGATCTGGACCTTCCTTCCGGCAAGGCTCTTGGCCAAGTCCTGAGAATCCGTGTTGACGGCTATGAATTCGACACCGTCGACACCCTCTTCAACCATGTGGTTGAGTGCGTTTCCGCCGCCACCGCCAACGCCTACGACCTTTATCTTGGTAATCGGCTCTTTCTCCTCAATCGGAGCAATCCTGATGAAAGCCTCTTTCATCCCAAGCCTCCTCTTTCTTTCATATCACATTAAAACCTCTCAAACAAGCTTCTCATTTTTGAGAGGAGTCCTTTTCCCTCTGTGCCTTGACCGCCCCCAAACTGCCGGGCCGCAAGGAACAAGAGTCCGACAGCCACGGAAAATTCCGGATAGCGTACCCTGTCCAAGAGTCCTTCGATTCCCGCCCCGGGACAACCGACCCGGGAAGGAAGGCCGAAGACGTTTTCCGCCTTTTCGTCGAGGCCTTTAAGGTTGGCGCAACCGCCCGTGATCACGACACCGGCGTTCATGTATTTCAACGAACCGCTGTTGCCGATCTGCTGTTTGAAGATTCCCAGCAACTCTTCGGCCCTGGGAGAGAGAATATCGATGAGTATATCGATAGGGATGGTTTTCTCTTTTCCGCTTCCCACGGAGGGGATCTTGATAGCCGTCTCGTCCCTGTTGCCAGGCATGATCAGCGTCCCGTAACGTCTCTTGATCTTCTCCGCATCGGCGATGGAAGTTCTCAACCCGATGGCGATATCCCTGGTAAAGTAGTTCCCCCCGATCGCCATGACGAAAGAGCTCCAGAGGCTTCCCTTTTCAAAGAAGGCGATATCCGAAGTTCCTTCGCCCACATCGAGGAGGGCAACACCCAACTCCTTTTCGTCGGCGTTCAACGTGGTCTCTGCGGCGGCGATATAACTGGGAATGATCGCCTTGATCCCCACTCCCGCCTTGTTGATACAAGTGGTCAGGTTATGGACCGCGGCGCTCAAGGCCGTAATGATATGGACTTTAATGTCGAGCTTTGTCCCGGTCATTCCCACAGGGTTGACGATTCCGCTCTGCGAGTCGAGAGTGTACTCCTGAGGAAGGACATAGAGAATCTCCCTATCGTTGGGGATGGCGATGCTTCTGGCCTGGACGAGGAGCCTGTCCACATCTTCGGAGGTGATCTTCTCCTTTCCCATGACGTTGATGGTCCCCAGGGAGTTCAGGCTCTGAAGGTGGGCGCCGGAAATCGAGACCAGGGCCTCCTCCACATCCAGATAGGCCATGGTTTCAGCCTCTTTCACGGCCTCTTCGATGTCTCCCGCCGTAGCGTCCAGGTCGATGATGACGCCGTTTTTCACCCCCCGGCTCTCCCGGACTCCGATTCCGATGATGTTCAGCTCTTCAAGCTCTCCCTTACGTCCGATGAGGCAGACAACCTTCTTGCTGCCTACGTCTATGCCTACGAAATGATCCCGTTTACCCATTGATGCCTCCAGAGGCAGGTTTCAGATAGACCCGGTCGTCCCAACGGAAGTCGAAGTACTCGACCTCGCCGACTCGCTTCATGAGCTTTCCCTTCAGGGAACAGTAGTGTTTCCAGCGGACTTCCAGGTTCTCGTTCCCCAGGAACACCTTGTGGTTCTCGTCGACCACGGTGATCCCGTAGGGTTCGATGAAGTAAATGTTCAAAGAGTTGCTGAAAGATTTGGAGAGGATGAACTTCTCCAGCTCCTTGAGGGGCAGAAGGTTGAAGATATCCCCTCCGTCGAAGTAGACCAATGGGACCTTTTCCGGGAAGCGCTGGTAGGAACTGTTGATGATCTCCCCCTCCTTGTCGAGAAGGAAGTATTTGTGATTCTTCAGCATCAGGAAGGGAACCCTCTCGACGACCTCGACCTTCAACTTCGCGGGGAACTCCTTTCGGACGACAACCTCCTTGACCTCCGAGAGCCTCATGAGCTGGTCTTTGATCGTTCCCGTATCGAGAAGGAGTAGGTTCTGCCCCCTCCTCTCCTCCAGGAGGCCTCTAATCACCTGACCCGTCCTGTCGGAAGCCGTCTTGATCTCGATGGTCTTTACGCCGAACGTCGGGGAGTGGGTAGCGATCTTGACCCCCTGAAAGCCCAGCAGGGTCATGAAGAAGAACGATGTGGAAACAAGGAGCAGCTTCACCGCCCCGAGGCGTCCCCGGTTTTTTCTCTTCTTGGCGAAGCTTCTGGGATCGTTGGCCACCCTCTTGTAGGCCCCGAACTCCGGGGATGTGACATAGGAGTAGCGGTTCATCTCTCGATCCTCCCGATGATTTCAGGAATCAAGTTCCTTGCGTTTCCGGCGCCCTGGAAGAGAACCCAGTCCCCCTCCCTCATCCTCTCGGCCACGTAATCCACCAACCTGTCGAGACGGGGGCAGTATTCAACGTTGGAGACCCCTTGGCGAAGGAATTCCCGATAGAGGGATTCTCCGTCCACACCTGGAATGGGGTTCTCTCCGGCCGAGTAGATATCCGTCAGGATGATCAGGTCGGCTTGGCGAAAGGCCGGAGGGAACTTCTCCTTCAGCAAGTGGGTCCGAGTGTAGCGATGGGGCTGAAAGACCACGACCAGTCGGGCCGGATTCCTCTCCTGGGCCATTTCGAGGTTGGCGGCGATCTCCGTGGGGTGGTGACCGTAATCTTCAACCACCGTGATCTTCCCGGAGTGCCGTATGTCGAAACGTCTGCTGACCCCTTGAAAGGAGGCCAAACCGCTTCGGATACGTTCGAAGGGCAGTTCCAGGTAAAGGGCGGCGGTGATCACGGCCAAGGCGTTTTTCACGTTGTGCACCCCCCCGGTCCCGAGGGTGACCTCCCCCAGCTCTTCCCCATCCGAGAAGACACGAAAACGGCTTTGTCCAAGGCCGCGCTCGAGGATTTCCCCGCGGACATCGGCCCCCTGCGAGAGGCCGTAGGTCTTCACGACCCTGTTGATCTTCGGCTTCAGGGAAGCCGTCCAAGGATCGTCGGCGCAGAGAATCGCGAGGCCGTAGAAGGGGGCGGAGTTGGCAAAGGCGGCAAAGGATTCCAGAAGCTTCTCGAAACTCCCGTAGTGGTCGAGATGTTCCTCGTCGATATTGGTAATGACCGCGACGTTAGGAAGAAAGTTCAGAAAGGTTCCATCGCTCTCGTCGGCTTCGACGACCATGAGATCGCCCTCGCCGACTTTGGCGGAGGTTCCCATGCTCTTGACTTTACCGCCCACGACGATGGTCGGGTCGAGCCCTGTCTCCATGAAGACTGCTCCCATCATGGACGTTGTGGTGGTCTTCCCGTGAGAGCCGGAAACGGCCACGCCGAACTTCATCCGCATGAGCTCGGAGAGCATCTGGGCGCGTCTGAGAACGAGAAGGCCCCGCCTACGGGCTTCGACCAGTTCGGGGTTCTCCGGCGTTATCGCCGAAGAGTAGACGACGACCTGGGCGTCGCCCAGGTTCTGAGGGTGGTGTCCACCGGCGACGTAGATCCCCATGCTTCGTAGCTGGAGCACGCTCTCGCTTTCCGGATTCTGGTCCGACCCGGAGACTTCGTATCCCAAGTTGTGGAGTATCTCGGCGATTCCGGACATTCCGCTCCCGCCGATACCGATCATGAAAACCTTTCTAATCTTTCCGTACAGTCTCATTTCGCTTTCCCCGATGCGACTCTGATCAAGATTCCCGCGGCGAAGAGGAGAACAAGGAGTGAAGAACCGCCGCTGCTGATAAAAGGAAGGGTAATCCCCTTGGGGGGGAAGATCCCGATGACAACGGAGATGTTGAGCATGGCCTGGGAGAAGATCCAGGTCGTGATCCCCGTGGCGATAAGCATCTGCTGCATATCCGGAGCGTTTATCGCCGCCCGGTAGCCCTGAATCATCACCACCAGGTAGAGGAGGAGAACAGGGAAGGCGACCAGAAACCCCATCTCCTCTCCGATGACGGCGAAGATAAAATCGGTGTGGGCGTAGGGAAGGAAGTAGAGCTTCTGTGTCGAATCCCCCAGACCGACTCCCCCCATTCCACCGGAGCCGAGGGCGATCAGGGACTGGACGATCTGAAACCCCTTCCCCAGAGGGTCGGCCTCGTAGTCGAAGAGGGCGACGATCCTCGCTCGGGCGTAGTCGTAGAAGCAGATCATCCCGACCACAGATGCCACGAAGGCCGTCATGACCCAGGCGACATACTTGAAGTTGATCCCGGCAACGAAGAACATCACCCCCGAGATCGCCAGAACGATGAAGGCCGTTCCGAGATCCGGTTGTTTCAGGATGAGAAGGAAGACCAGGGCCACAAGCACGGCGGGAATCGCCAAGACTTGGTACCCTTTGGAGAGGAGCTCCTTCTTGAGGGTGAGGTAGTGGGCCAGCACGATGATGAGGCTCAGCTTCGCCAGTTCTGAGGGTTGGAAGGAGAAGGGACCAACCCGAAGCCATCTCTGGGTCCCGTTGATGATGGGGCTGTTGAGTGTCGCCAGAAGGAGGAGGAGGCTCAAGCCGTAGAGACCGTAGATGAAGAGGGGGTGCCGGTAGAAGTCGAACCGGCAGAGAAGGGCCCAGGAGAGGAGAGCCAAGCCGGCGGCGACATAGGCGAAGTGCTTGAGGAAGAAGAAGTAGGACTTCCCGTAAACCTCCGCGGAGAGAATCGCCGATGAGCTGTAGACGGCGATGAGTCCCAGAAAGGAGAGAAGGACCACGGCCAGGAAGAGGGGCGTGTTGACGCCCGGCTTTCTAACCATTCTTCACCTCTTCGGCCAAGAGGGAGACTTGGGCCTTGAAGTCCCGCCCCCGCTCTTCGAAGTTGGAGTACATATCAAAGCTGGCGCAACCGGGGGCCAGCAGGACGACATCCCCTCTCTCTCCTCTCCGGTAGCCGATTCTAACCGCTTCGGCCATGGAGGAGGCCCGATAACGGAGAACACCGGGATCGATCTGACCGTCGATCTTGTCGGAGGCAGCTCCCAGGAGGATCACCGCCCGAGCCTTACTCTTCAGAAGGGAATTCAGGACCGAGAACTCCCCTCCCTTGTCCTTGCCCCCCAGGATCAGCATGAGGGGACGGTCGAAGCTCTCCAGAGCCTTGAGGGTGGAGTCAAGGTTCGTGGCCTTGGAGTCGTTGATGAAGAGTCTCCCTTCGATCTCGCCACAAGGCTCGGTCCGGTGTTCCAGGCCCTTGAAGCTCCTCACCCCGTCGCGGATCTCCCCAAGGGTCAAGCCACAGGCGATGCCGGCGGCCAATGATGCCAGAACGTTCTCCAGGTTGTGAACGCCCAGCAACGGAATCTCCGCAACCGGCAAGACCCTCTCACCCCTCCAGAGGACCCACCCCTGGGAAACCGAAGCGTCAGCCTCTCCAACACGGGAGAAGAGAAGCTTTTCGGCTCGAACCTTCATCCCCTCCTGGAGGACCCTGGGGTCGTCGCGGTTCAGGACGGCCCAGTCACGGCTTCCCTGATTTTGAAAGATTCTCAGCTTCGCCTGGATGTACTCTTCCACCGAGGGGTACCGGTCAAGGTGGTCAGGAGTCAGGTTGAGGAGGAGAGAGCCCCAGGGATGGAAGTCAACGGTCTCCTCCAGCTGGAAGCTGGAGAGCTCTACGACCCAGAACTCCCTCGCCTCCCCCAGGGTGTCCGTGAGGGGGAAGCCGATGTTCCCGGTCAGGTGGGCGGTGCGGCCGGCGGAGGTCAGGAGGTGGTGGATCAGGGTGGTCACCGTGGACTTCCCGTTGGAACCGGTGATCCCGATGATCTTTCCGGAGATTCTCGGGTAGGCGAACTCGATCTCCGAGACCAGAGGGATTCCCTTGGCCTTGAGCTCCCGAAAGGGGGATTTGGTTCCGTCCACTCCGGGGGAGAGGACGATCAGGTCGCAGGAGGAGAGAAAGCTCTCCGTGTTGCCCCCGGTCTCGTGCTCCCATCCCAAACCCTTCAGCTCTTCCAGGAGCCTCGCGTCCCGGCTTCGATCGGAGATTCTCACGCAACCGCCTTCAAGCAGGACCCGTCGTGCTACAGCCCTGCCGGAACGGGAGTACCCAACGACTCCGACGCACTTTCCCTTCAGATCGATCATCACTGGGACTCCTCGACCAGTTTCCAGAGTTGAGTCCCGAAGGAGCCCTTCACCAGAACCGTCTGCTCCTCTTCCAAGAGGCGGCCGAAACGTTCTTTAAACTCCTTGGCCTGGTCGTAGTAGAAGACCCTCTCCCGGTACCAGGGGTCTTCCCGGAGACGTTCGTAGATTCGGAAGGCCTGCCCTTGGACGAGGTACACCCCGTCAAACCTCTCTTCGAGAATCTTCTCCGCCACCCGAAGGTGTTCCCCCTCGCTCTTCTCTCCCAGTTCGAGCATCTCTCCGGCCACGACGATCTTCCGGCCCGGAAGCTCGGCGAAGTCACCGAGAACCATCCGGAAGGCGTCGGCGTTGGCGTTATAGGAATCGTCCAGGACCTTGGCGCGGCGGATCTTCCGAATCTCTCCCCTATGTGAGACCGGGACGAGCCCGGAAACAGCCTCTTCGATCCTCTCTGGGGCTTCCCCGAAGGCTATGGCCAGGGAGGCGGCGCTCAGGAAGTTCAGAAAATGGGAGGTGAGGAAGAAGGGAAGGGTAAAGGCTCTGCTCTTACCGTTCCATCGGATCTGTACGTCCATGGACTCTCCGTCCCTACGGAGAATCCGCCCTCGGATCTCCGCCTCTTCACCGGTCCCGAAGAGGATCTTCCGCCCTGAGTACTCCTTGGCGGCCTTGAGGGTGTAGGGGTCATCACCGTTGAAGAGAGCCGTGCCCTCCTCCCTGAGACCCTTCAGAATCTCCTTCTTGGCGGCCAGAACGCCCTCCTCGTCGCGGAAGAACTCCACGTGGACCGGGTGGACGTTCAGCAGAGCCGCCACATGGGGCCGCAGGAGCCGCGAGTTGCGGGCGATCTCTCCGAAGCCGTTTGCTCCAAGCTCGAAGACACCGACCTCTTCGTCCCCTTTCCATCCCTCCAGGATGGAGAGAGGAACCCCCATGGCGCTGTTAAAGCTCCCGGGGGTGGAGAAGATTCTCCTTCCCCGGCCGAGGAAGCGGGAGGTCATCTCCTTGGTGGTTGTCTTCCCACAGCTCCCGGTCAGCGCGACGATCTTGGCTTGAGAAGCCTCCATGGCCTTACGGGCACCGTCGAGAAGAAAGTTCCAGGTATCTTCGACGATCAGGGCGGTCTTCTCCGGACGAAGCCCCGGGATCTCCCTCTGCCCCACGTAACCTGATGCTCCCTTACGAAGGGCCTCTTCGATGTAGCGGTTCCCGTCGTTCTTCTCGGTCGCGAAGGCGAGGAAGAGCTCTCCGCCCTCGATTCTCCTCGAATCGTAGGCGTAGCGGGAGAAGCTCTGATCCCGGTTCCCATGAACTATTTTGACTCCCGAGAGGGTTTCGAAAAACGAGAGATCCCGGTTCACCATCTTCCCTTCTCCTCCCTAAGGGACCTTTCCACCTCTTCGAAGTCGGAGAAGTGAACTTTTTGGGTTCCCAGGATCTGGTAGTCTTCGTGTCC
This sequence comes from Acidobacteriota bacterium, assembly GCA_023621955.1. Taxonomy (GTDB): domain Bacteria; phylum Acidobacteriota; class Aminicenantia; order JAMOAD01; family JAMOAD01; genus JAMOAD01. Next base: position 7,339 of record JAMOAD010000318.1, on the reverse strand, counting down.
CTTTCCGGCCACGAGAACCGCGTCGTTTGGACCGGCCCGACGGATGGCCTCACGGATGGCCTCCCTCCTGTCCGGAATCACCGCATAGCCGTCCCCCACGGCTCCGGCTTCCACATCCCGAATGATCGCCAGAGGGTCCTCGGTGCGGGGGTTGTCGGAGGTGATGATCGCCTCGTCGGCGCCCTCGGTGGCGGCCTTGCCCATCCGGGGCCGCTTGGTCTTGTCCCGGTCTCCTCCGGCCCCGAAGACGACGATGATCTTACGGAAGTTCAGGCCCCGAAGGGTCTCCAGCGCCTTGGAGAGGGAGTCGTCGGAGTGGGCGTAATCGATGTAGACCGATGTGTGAGGGTTCTCCACCCGATCCATTCTCCCGGGAATCCGGATCTTGACTCCCCCGAGCCGAGTCCCGATCTCCTGGGGGGTATAGCCACGAAGGAGTGCCAAAGCCGTTACCGCAAGCAGGTTGGAGAGGTTCGTAGCCCCGATGAGGTTGCTCTTCAGAAGGAAGGGGCCCTTGGGCGTGGAAACTTCGACTTCCATACCCTGACGGTGGAGGTTTCGAGCCTCCGCGCGAACATCGGCGGAGGAGTTTTCCATCCCGTAGGAGAGGCCGGTCAGGGTGAGCTCCCCAAGAAGCCTTCGCCCGTAAGGATCGTCCCTGTTAACGACCCACTTCCCTCCGCGCTCCTTCACGATCTCGAAGAGTTTTCTCTTGGCCCGGTAGTAGCTCTCCATGTTCTGGTGGTAATCCAGGTGGTCTCCGGTCAGATTCGTGAAGATTCCCTCCCGGTAAGCGAGGGCCGTGGCCCGTTCGGTCGCCATGGAGTGGGAGGAGACCTCCATGAAGAGGTCTTCCACACCGTCGTCAGCCATCCTTCTGAGGAGGGAGAAGAGACGGTGCGTGGGAGGAGTGGTCAGGGAGGCTTTCTCCACCCTTCCTCCCCATCGGGACTCGATAGTCCCCACCACCCCGGTTCTTCGTCCGAAGGCGGAGAAGAGAGCCTCGAGGATGTAGGTGATGCTGGTCTTCCCGTTCGTCCCCGTGACCCCTGTCAGGTGGAGGATCTCGTCAGGGGCTCCGTAGAACCGACGGCAGAGAAGGCCGAAGGTCTCTCTCTCCCGGGAGCTCTCTATCCATGGAAGGGGAAACCCTGGAGGCGGCGGGAGGTGGCTGAGGACGGCGGCGGCTCCCCTCTCCTGCGCCTGCTGAAGGTAGCGGGTTCCGTCCTCCTTGACTCCGGTCATGGCGGCGAAGAGGGCCCCGGGAAGGACCTCCCGGGAGTCATCGGTAAGGAAAATCACGTTGGTCTCAGGGTCTCCGTAGAGGGTCACTCCGGAGAGGGAGAGGAGCAGTTCCTGAAGTCTCACCGTTTCACCTCCTCAGGACGGTTGGCGGCCATGATCGGCGCGGCGAAGGCGCTGGGGTCGGGAAAGACCTTCAAGTAGGTCAGGGTGTCCGAGGCGATCTCCTGAAAGACCGGCGCGGAGACGGCGCCTCCGTAGTAGACGCCCCCCTTGGGGTTGTCGATCACCACGGCGATGGAGAGGAGAGGTTTGTCCAAGGGAATGAACCCGATGAAGGAGCTGACGTAGGCTTGTTGGGAGTAGTGCCCGCCCACAAGCTTCCTGGCGGTCCCCGTCTTCCCACCGGCCAGAAACCCTTCGACTCCGCCGGCCTTCCCGGTTCCCTCCTCCACCACCGAAGCGAGAAAGCCCTTCATCCTCGAAGCCGTCTCGGAGGAGATCACCCTGTAGCGGGTGCGTTTGTTCTTCAGGGGAAGCTCGTTGCGCAAGATCGTCGGGGGAACGTACCACCCACCGGTGGCGACGGTGTTCATGACCAGGAGCATCTGCAGGGGGGTTACCATGACTTCATAGCCGATGGACATGGAAGGAAGGGTAAGACCGCTCCACCGGTCGACCCTTCGGAGAGAGCCGCCCGCCTCTCCAGGCAGTTCGACGCCGGTGCTCTCACCGATTCCAAAGCTCTTCTGGTAACCGTAGAACTTCTCTTTATCGAGAAGAAGGGCCAGCTTAATGATCCCGATGTTGGAGGAGTGGGTCATGATCTCCTTCAGTGTCAGGTAACCGTAGGGATGGGTATCGGTGAAGACTTTCCCCTTGTAGAGAAAATGGCCGTTCTCGCAGTAGATCTGTTCACTCTCCTTCACCTGGGAGAGTTCCAGAAGGGTTGACGAGGAGACCACCTTGAAGGTCGAACCGGGCTCGTAGGAAAACTCGACGCCTTTGTTACTGCGGGTCGCGCCGTTCAGGGAGAGCCTCTCGTTGGGGTCGAAGTAAGGGTAGGAGGCCATGGCCAGAATCTCCCCGGTAAAGGGGGACATCACCGTCACGCTCCCGCCGTCGGCATGGTACTCTTCCACGGCCTTGCGGAGGCTCTTCTCGGCGATGTGCTGTATCACCGAATCGATGGTGAGAATGATTCCATCACCCTTTCGAGGGGGCTCCAGAACCTGCATCTCATAGACCTTCCGCCGGGCGTCCTGGTGGATCAAGACCCGTCCGCTCTTTCCCCTAAGGTACTCGTCGGCCTTGCGCTCAACTCCCTCCACCCCTTTGTTGTCGATATCCACGGCCCCGAGGATGTGACAGGCCAAGGAGCGGTTCGGGTAGAGGCGCCTCTTCTCTGTAATGTAGGAGATGTTCTCGAAGCCCAGGGAGATGGCCCTCTCCTTCTCCTCCTCGGAGACCTTTCTCTTGAGCCAGATGAAGCTCCGCTTCTGGCGGATCATACTCTCCAACCGCTTCGTCTCGCTGGGTGTGTAGGAGAAGAGGGATTGAAACCGGGCGAGCTCCTTGAGAGACTCCTCGACAGAACGGTTTTCAAGGTAGAAGGAGTAACCGTCGGCGTTCATAGCCAAGGGCCTTCTGTTTCGGTCAAGGATCGTTCCCCTCTCCGAGGAGACCTCCAAGACCCTTTCGTTCTGTCTGGTCAGCTTCTGCTTATACTTGTCGTTGCTCAGGACCTGGACGTAGAAGAGGCGGAAGACGTTGATCAGGAACCAGCCGAAGAAGGTCAGCCCCAAGATGAGGATCCGCTTTCTGGAAGTGGAGCCCTTATCGACCATCGAGCTGTTCCTCCCGGATCACCGTCTTCGGATCCACCTTCACCATCTTCAGCTTGTCACGGCTTATGGAATCAACCCTTTCCAGACGCATGAGCTCTAGCTTGCGGGCCTGGAGCTGCTGAATCTCGCTCTCCCTCTTGGTGATCTCCCGTTTGAGCTCTTCGATCCTGTAGCCCGCGCGCAGAACATCGATGTGGTGCCAGAGGTAGAAGAGGGTCAAGAAGGAGAAGAGGGTGACCATGGCCAGGTAGAACCCCCAGGCTTTGCTCGGACGATCCTTTGCCCTAGCGGAGACCGTGGAGGGCTTCATGTTCGCTCCCCGGCTCTGACCTTCGCCGAACGGGATCGCGGGTTCCCCTCGACCTCTTCGGAGGCGGCGGTGAGAGGCTTCTTGGTCAAGAGCGTGAGAAGTTTCTTCTCCGAGGCCGCCTTCAAGGAGTTTTTCACGATCCGATCCTCCAGGGAGTGAAAGGAGATCACCACGATTCGGGCCCCTCTCTTCATCCTTTCGATCAGATTCAATAAGAACTCCTCCAGACCGTCCAACTCGCCGTTGACCTCGATTCTCAGAGCCTGGAAGACCCGGGCGAGAGGGTCCATGGTCTTCTGCCTGGGGTAGAGGCTCCGGACGAACTCCTTCAGTTGATCTGTGCTCTGGAAGGGCGTCCTCCGGCGCGCCATCATGAGCTCCTTGACAAGCCTATCGGGGCGCCCGAACTCTCCGTAGTCTCGAAAGACTCTCATCAACTCTTCGTAGCCGTAGGTGTTGACCACTCCGGCGGCGGTCAGCTCGAGCCGATCGTCCATCCGCATGTCCAAGGGAGCCGGACGGCTGTAGGAAAACCCCTTCTCCGGACGGTCGAGCTGAAAGGAGGAGACCCCCAGGTCGAAGAGGAAACCGTCGAAAATCTCCACCGGGTGGGAGAGAATCTGGCGAAAATCCCCTCGCAGGAGGGTTGTCCTGTCGGCCGGGAGCTTCTCACGGCAGATCTCCAAAGCCTCTCCATCTTTGTCGTTGCCCCAGAGGACGTTGGAGGGGTTAGCTCCAAGAATCGCAGCCCCATGGCCTCCCATGCCGATAGTGCCGTCGAAGAAGGTCCCCCCTTGGGAAGCCCTCAGGAGCTCTTGGACCGTTTCGACCATGACGGGAACGTGCACGTCAGATTCCTTTTTCGGAGAGTCCGCGGAGTTCATCGTCCGTGAAGGGCACATCGATGTACTCCTTCTCGAACTCCTCCCGATTCCAGAGGACCAAGGAGTTGATATTGCCGATGAGGATCAACTCGCCGTTCAGCCTGGCCCTCTCCCTCAGGAGGGGATGGATCAGAATCCTCTCCTTCGAATCCAAGGCGCTCTGCTTTCCGTAGTAACCGGTGACGTAGACGAACTTCCGGATTCCCGGATCCATGGAGGGGGCGGCGCTGACCCTGTCTAGGGTCTTCCTCCACTCCCCCAGGGGGTAGATGAGGGCGTTGTGACCCTGGATTGAAGTGATGTAGAGTTCTGTGCCATAATTTTCGATGATGGACTTGGCGAACTCCGAAGGAATCTTGATTCTTCCCCCGTCGTCGATTCTCACGATCCCGCTTCCAATCAGCATTGGAACACCGCCAGTCCTATCTTTCCCATTTCATCCCATTTCATCCCAGAATGTAATATAGTAACTTTCCTTAGAAAAGTCAACAAGTTTTTCCTATATAGAGGTTATTCGCCCAAAAGCTGGAAGCCCCTCCCCCTCCTTCCCCCAAAAACGGCGGAGAGGTATAATGGAAGGGTCATGAGAAGATGGCCCCTCTCCTCCAAGCGGTTTCTCCCCTGGCTCATCCTTGCCCTTCTTCTCTCCCTTCCCCTCCTGCTGGACACCCTCTTCCCCCTGCCCCGGTACCGACTCTTTCCTCCCTCTTCCCTCCAGATCTACGCCGACAACGGCGAGCTGGCCAGGGTCTTTCTCACTCCGGATCAGAAGGTCCGGCTCAGGGTCCGGCTCGACGAGGTCCCTCCGACCCTCCTGAGAACCTTCCTCCTCTCGGAGGACCGCTTCTTCCTCTTCCACCAGGGGTTCAACCCTCTGGCGATTCTGCGGGCCCTCTGGGAGAACCTTCGAAGGGGAGAGACCGTCTCCGGCGCCTCGACGCTCACCATGCAGATCGCCCGGATGATGGAGCCGAAACCCCGGACCCTCCCCTCTAAGGCCATCGAAGCCCTCAGGGCCCTCCAGCTCGAGCTTCACTACTCGAAGGCCGAGCTTCTGGAGATCTACGTCAACCTCCTCCCCTACGGCTCCAACGTCGAGGGAATCGGCGCCGCCTGCCGCCTCTACTTCGGAAAGCCTCTTTCCGCGCTCACCCCCGGAGAGATGGCCCTCCTGGCGGTCATTCCCCGGGCGCCGGAGCGCTTCGGCCCCCACCGAAGGGAGGGAAGGCTCCGGGAGAGGTCATGGCGGAGCCTCCTGCGAAGGCTTCACCGGCAGAGAGCCCTCTCCAAGCAAGGGCTCGATGAGGCCGGCGCCCTCCAGGACAACCTCCGCCGCCGCCCCCTCCCCTTCCTCCTGCCCCACGCCTCGGAGTGGGTAAAGAGAACCTTCCCAGGAAAGGATCGCCTCTACACGACCCTCAGCCTCTCCGTCCAGAGGCTCGTGGAAGGACTGGCCCTTCAGGAGCGGAATTCCCTGGAGAGGAGGGGAATCCGGAACATCGCCATCGTCGTTCTGGAGAACCGGACCATGGAGATCAAGGCCCTGGTCGGCTCCCAGGACTACCTCAGCCCTCAGGGCGGACAGGTGAACGGGTTCCTCGCCCTCCGTTCCCCGGGATCGACCCTGAAGCCCTTCCTCTACGCTTATGCCCTGGAGCGGGGCATGATCACCACGGAGACGCTCCTTCGGGACATCCCCACCGACTTCGGAGAGTACGCTCCCGAAAACTTCGACGCCCAGTACCATGGCCTCGTCCCCGCCGGAGAGGCTCTGGCCCAATCCCTCAACGTCCCCGCCGTCATCCTTCAGCAACGGGTCGGCGTCGCCCCCTTCCTGGCCCTTCTGAAGAACTCGGGACTCGACTCCCTGAGGGAGCCCAAGGAGTACGGCCTCTCCCTCGTTCTGGGAGGTTGCGGCCTCTCCCTCCTGGAACTGACGAAAGCCTACTCCCTCTTTCCCCTGGGAGGAGTCTCCTCCTCCTTCCGGATTCTCCAGGGGGAACCAGTCTACCGTAAAAGGGTTTTCCAGCCGGGAACCGCCTACCTGATCTCGGAGATTCTGAGCCGCCACAACCGCCCGGACTTCCCCTCCCAGTGGCAAGAGACCTCGGACTTGGTGAAGGTCTCCTGGAAGACCGGAACCTCCTACGGCCGCTTCGATGCCTGGAGCATCGGCTTCACCCCGGACTACACCGTGGGTGTCTGGGTCGGCAACTTCGACAACCGCTCCTCGCCGGACATCGTCGGTTCCGATGCGGCAACGCCCCTTCTGTTCCGAATTCTCTCCCCCCTCTCCCGGGCTGGAGGACACCGGTGGTTCCAGAGGCCTTCCGACCTGATCCCTCTGGAGGTGTGCGCCTTCTCGGGGATGGTTCCCAAGTACGAAGAGGAACCGACCAAGAGGGTCTGGGTCCTCAAGAACCGTGTCCCCGTCGAGACCTGTACCTACCACCGACGGTACTTTCTCGACCCGTCGGGTCCCTACAGGAGTTGCCCCGAAAGGATGGACCCCGCTAAGGAGTACCCGGAGAGGGTCGGCCTCGCCTTTCCCCCTGACCTGGCCTTCTGGTTTCAGAGGCGGGGAATCCTCCCCGACCTGATTCCCCCTCTCGCCCCGGGCTGTCTCTCCTCTCCCCAGAGCTCACAGCCCCAGATTCTCTTCCCCCGAAACGGCCAAGCCTTTCTCCTGCGATCCGAGGGAAAGGGGAGGGAGCGGATCCCCTTCCGCTCGGATCGGAAGCTCCACTGGTTTCTCGACGGCCGTTACCTCGGTCAAGGGTGGCTCTTCCCCTTCACCCCCTCCCCGGGAGAACACCGCCTTCAGGGGGTGGACGAAGAGGGAGTCGACTCGGAAGAGCTCCTCTTCAGAGTCACCTTTGGAGACTAAGGTTTGACAATTCCGTCTCGTCGGGTTACATTCTTCTCTATGACCGGGGGGAGAAGATGACTCTGCCGCACGAAGAGATCGGTTCTTTCTTTACTTTCAAATCGCCCGACAACCTGAGCCTCCACCGCTTCACCGCGGAAGAGCAGGTCCTCACCTCCTTGATGGACGA
>JAMOAD010000278.1 GCA_023621955.1 Acidobacteriota bacterium | reverse complement strand
GAACAAGGAGAAGCAGACCAGACAAACTTTTCGCGGCTTTCGCGTGTTTCGCGGTTAAAAATACAGCGGACACTCCCTTTTTTGTTCGCGGTTTTCGCGCCTTTCGCGGTTAAAATTATAACGGACACTCCGTTTAACGATTCTCTGCGATGAAACGAAGGGGCGGAGAGGGACTCTTCAGATTCTCTTCTAAACAGATTGACATGTATCGATCTGTTGTGGTAGATTCCATATATCGATAATCGTAAATGTGAGGTGACCGTGGAGACCGATTTCAGAAGGAACGCCGAGATCTTCAAGGCTTTCTGTGATGAGAACCGCCTGAAGATTCTGGGGCTTCTGCGGGGCGGAGAGAAGTGCGCCTGCAAGTTGCTTGAGGAGATGGGGATAGGCCAGTCGACCCTCTCGCACCACATGAGGATTCTCTGCGCTTCCGGAGTCGTGGTGGGACGTAGGGAGGGGAAGTGGGTCCACTACTCCATCAGCGAAGAGGGACGGGAGAGGGTGAAGGGCCTGATCGAACAGGTCGCCGGGAGGGCGCCGAAAGGGGGAGAGGCCCCCGTTGAGGAGAGCCGCCCATGACCCTCTTGAAAAACCTGTGGCTCTTCTTTCAGAACCAGTTCTTGGGGATGAGGTGGCTGAACCTCCTGATCGGGGAGGGCCTCGCCGCCCTGGGGCTGGATCCCTCCGGGAGAGTCGGGGGGAGCCTGCAGTTCTTCCTCTACGATATGGTCAAGATCCTTCTCCTCCTCTCGGTCCTGATCTACTTGATCTCCTACATCCAGAGCTACTTTCCTCCGGAGAGGACCAAGAGGATTCTGGGGAACTTTCACGGTCTTCGCGCCAACACGCTCGCCGCGCTCTTGGGGACGGTCACCCCCTTCTGCTCCTGCTCCTCCATCCCCCTCTTCATCGGCTTCTCCAGCGCCGGGCTCCCCCTGGGGGTGACCTTTTCCTTCCTGGTCTCCTCGCCTCTGGTGGATCTGGGCTCTCTCATCGTCTTGATGAGTGTCTTCGGGGCTAGAATTGCCGTCGCTTACGTTGTAGTCGGTCTCATCGTCGCCGTCGTCGCCGGAACGATCATCGAGAAGATGGGGATGGAAAGGTATGTGGAGGGCTACGTGAAGGGAGCCGGTTCCGTGGAGGCGGCTCTGCCGGAGCTGACCAGGGCCGACCGGAGGGCCTACGCCTGGCAACAGGTTCGCGGAACGGTGAGGAAGGTCTTCTGGTACGTTGTGGGAGGGGTCGCCATCGGCGCGGTGATCCACAACTGGATTCCCACGACCCTTATCCAGGCCGTTCTGGGAAAGAGCAACCCCTTCTCGGTCCTGTTGGCGACAGCCCTGGGGATTCCGATGTACGCCGACATCTTCGGAACCATCCCCATCGCGGAGGCCCTCTTCGCCAAGGGGGTCGGCCTGGGGACGGTCCTCTCCTTCATGATGGCGGTCACCGCCCTCTCGCTCCCCTCCATGATCATGCTCAGCAAGGTGATCAAACCGAGGCTGCTCTTCTTCTTCGTCGGCATCGTCTCAGTGGGGATTCTCCTGGTGGGGTACCTCTTCAACGGATTTCAGTTCCTGCTGACAAGGTAGCCGTAAGAGGAGGGGCGAAGGGAAGGTTTTTATCGAAAGGGGCGAAGAGCCCGAGGAGGAGTGAAAATGTCCATATTCGGATGGGGGAAGAGAGGTGGCGGCGGCGATGAAGATAAGGGGAGGGAAGAGGGCGAGAGAGAGGTCAAGGTGCTCGGCTCAGGCTGTGCCCGGTGCATCGAACAGGAGAGGAATGTCCGGGCCGCCCTGGGCGAGCTGGGCGTGGACACGCAGGTGGAGCACGTGACCGATCCGACCCGGATCGCCGCCTACGGGGTGATGTCGACGCCGGCCCTGGTGGTGCGCGGGAGGGTCGTTGCCTACGGGAGGGTTCTTACCAAGGAGGAGGCCCTGAAGATTCTGAAGGAGAGCCTGGAAAACCCTCTTTAGGAACGGGCCAGAAGGACGAGCCCCTGTTGTTCGGCCTTCCCGGGGTCCTGGAGAACCCTTCTGACGCCCTCCCTGTTCAGGGGAGAGGGGCCGGGCAGGAGGCCCACGGCCCGGTTTTTCCCCGCTCTCTTGGCCTCGTAGAGGGCGCCGTCGGCGAACTGTACGACTTCGTTCCAGCCGAGGTCCGTCGCGTTCTCCGAGGAGAAGGGAAAACCGCAGTAGCCCACGGAGCAGGTCAGGAAGAGCTCCCTCTCTTCCAGGAGGAAGGGGCGGCTCCTGACGGTCTCCACGATGCGGAGGGCCAGCTCCCTGGCCCCTTCCACGGAGGAGTCCGGAGCGACCACGAGGAACTCCTCGCCTCCCCAACGGACAAGGATGTCGCTCTCCCGCAGGGCCTCCTTCAGCCTCCGGGAGAACTCCTGAAGAACCAGGTCTCCGCCGTGGTGTCCCTCGGTGTCGTTGATCCTCTTGAAGTTGTCGATGTCGACGATCAGGAAGGAGAGGGTCTTCTCGGGATTCCCCTGGAAGGTCCTCAAGGCCTGGGCGATGTCCTGGTCGATTCGGGAGTCTATGTACCTCCGGTTGTGGAGCCCCGTGAGGTTGTCGGTCAAGGAGAGGGAGTGGAGCCTCTCGTTCAAATCCGTCAGCTTCCGGTTGGTCGCCTTGGAGGTGCAGTTGCGGCGGTAGAGAAGGAAGGCGATGAGAACGAAGGAGAGGGAAGCGGTCAGGAGAATGCTCTGTTGGGCCCTCTTCCTCTTCAGCTCTGCGCTCTTGAGGGCGTTGTCCTTGTTGAGGAGGGCGATCTCCCTCTCCCGTTTGTCGGCCTCGTACCGGGTCTGCAGTTCCGCGATCCTTCTGCTCCTCTCCTCGGCGCGCAACCGGTCGCTCTCCGCCTTGAAGAGCTTATGGCTCTCCAGGGCCTCTTTGTAGAGGCCGGCCTGTTCGTAGGCTTCCGCCAAGAACCCCCTCACCTGCATGGTCTCGATAACTTTCCCCTTCTCCAGGAAGAAGGCCAGGGATTGCCGTATCAGAGGGATCGCCTCCCTGGGGCGGCCCAGTTTTCCTAAGGCCTGGGCGTAGGTGACCCGAATCACGGCGCCGTCGGCGGGGTTGTTGTTCTCCAGGGCGAGCGCCTCCGCCTCTTGGGCGTAGACGATGACCTTGTCGTACTCCTGAAGGTTGAGATAGGTGTCGGCCAGGTTGTTGAGGGTCATCAGGAGGGCTCGGGTGTAGCCGATCCTCCGGGAGATCTGGACGGCTTCGTTGAGTGCGTTCACCACCTCCCGCGGCCGGCCGAGGTTCTCCATGATGGTCCCCCGGGTGATGTACTGGTTGACTAGAATCCTGAGGCTCCCGATTCTCTTGGCCAGGGCGATCCCGGCATCGTTGTACTCCAGGGCCTTGGGGTAGTTCATCATGAAGACCGTGGCTCCCGTCAGGTTGAGGAGGGTATGGCAGAGTTGGGTCGAATCGTGAATCTCCTCGGCGATTCTGTAGGCCTTGAGGTAGACTTCCAGGGCCTCCTCGACCTTCCCGGCGCCCATGTAGGCTGTCCCCAAGGCATTGGCCATGGAGACGATCTGGGGCTTCAGGTTCAGCTTCGTGGCCAGACCGATCGCTTCCAGGGCTTTCTTCTCGACGATGGAGTCGTTCCCTTGGGAGCTCCATGCGGACATCATGATCCTCAAGGCATCGAAGCCCTTGCTTGTCTCTCCTGACTGCGAGGCCAGGGACGAGGCCCTCTCTCCCCACTTCAGGGCCTCCGGGAACCGTCCCAGGTTGATCAGGGCCCTGCCGACCAGGAGAGAGGCCTCGAGCCTCTCCTTCGCAGGGGCCCTCTCCCCCAGGGAGGTGAGGCGCTTCTGTGCCGTCTCCAAGACGGTCTGGGGGTCGACGTTGAGGAGCTCCTCGGACTTCTGGAGGACGGTGTCGAAAGTTGTGGTCTTACCGTTCAGCAAGGGGAGGGAGAAGAGGAGGAAGAGACCGAGAAGAGCGGCTTGAATGTGTTTCACCGGTAACCTCTCAAGGCGTGGGATAGAAAAGAGTACCAGAAGAGAGAAAAACTTCCAAGAGAGACCGCTCTGGCAAGTTTTTTTCGACGTCATCGCTCCCGACGTCGGCGTCACCTGGAGGGGAGGGCCGAGGAATCTTGGGAAAGACCCTCCCTCAAGGGGTATTCCGGCTCCGGACCCTCTCGGGCCGACGGACCGTGGAGAGGCTCTCCAAACAGAGAGAGCCGTCGGTCCGGAGTCGAAGAACTCCGGAGAAATCCGCCAGGATCGCCCTGGAGGGGTCGTCTTCCTCGTAGAGGGTCCCTCTCAGGAGAAGCCTCTCCGGGGAGAGGGCCTCGCCGCCGGTGATAACGACCCCGTAGCCCTGCTGGGCCGAGAGTTGGGGGAAGTGGTACCTCTTCCCGTCGTAGAAGAGAGGCGGGTGGGAGTCCGGAAGGCTCCGGTGGCGATGGAGGTGGACGCCGAAGTTCTCCTCCAGGGCCCGGGTGACCTGACTCGAATCCATGGTCAGTTCACCGTGGGGACACCTCCGGCTCTTACACCGGCCGAACCTCTCCCGGTGGAAACGGTAGTTGTAGAGGAGTCCGAAGCGGATCGTCTCCTCCTCGCCGAGTCCTCCCTCGGGGATTTGGCAGAACCCGAGAGAGGTGAAACGGTTGAGAAAGGCGGAGAACCTGGGAAGCTCCGCCGGGTTGATACCCTTCCAGAGGAACCTCCCCTGCCCCGAAAGAAGCGAGGGCGCCACGATAAACAGGAGAAACAGGAGCGTTGCTCTCTTCATCTTTCACCTACCTGCCCTCAACTCTGAGAAGAGAACCCTCTTCTATTTTTGGTACCAGTGCCCGTCGGGGTGTTGTAACCAGTGGCCCGGGCTGGCGACTTCCGCGATCTTGGCCGCCCTCCGTTTTCCCACGTCCAGAGGGGTGGAACCGACCTGCTTGGAGATCCCCAGATAAACCGTTTCGCGGTCGGCGTTCTCTGCGTCGACGCTCTGCTGTTGTTGGGGGTTGAGGGCCCCTCGGGCTTCAAGCTTGCCCAGGTTGTTCTCTCCCACCAGTCCTTGGCCCTTCAGCGTGTCCAGAAGGGGCTTACGGTCCAGGAAGCGTTGCTTCAGCGCCTCCTCTTGAGCCGAGGCCGCCGCCGTAAGCGACAGGAGAGCCACAACCAACAGGATCAGAACTCTCTTACTTTTCATGGTTTTCCTCCTTCTGCGCCGTAGGCGCCTTCTGTCCATCGATCTCCGAGAAGAAGTCGTCCAGGGCCTTGTCGATCTTGACCCTGACCTCCACGGTGACGTGGATCGGCTGAATGGTCATCTCGTGTTTCATCTTGATACAGGCTGTGGGAAGCAGGAACAGCGCCGTCATGACAGCCACGGTCCATCTTTTCATGTCGTTCTCCTTGTATGGACATCCCTATCGCCACTGGACCCTCGACCCTCCGGAGAGGAGAGCCTTCAGGTCGATCTCCCGGAAACGGAGCTCCAGGAGAAGTCCCTTCAGATCCACGCTCCTCTTCCCCTGAGGCTCCCGAAGGAACTCTCTCTTACCGGGGTCGTAGACGAGGGGCAGTTTCCGGGCCGGGGCCCCGTTGATGAAGGCCGTCAGGTTGAGCTTCTCACCGGAGGACTCCAGGGTGACCCGAACCCAATCGTAGTTGAAGTCGCTCATGGCCTCCTCCACGAGGACCATTCCCCCTGAGGCGAGGCTACCCCTCTTGAGCCGGAGGTTTCCGCCGACTCCTGGTGTCGAGTAGAGGTGGCCGGTCTGAAAGATCGGAAGGCCCTCTTTGACGGTCAGCGTGATAAGGCCGTTGAGCTCCGCGTCCCCCTGGGCCGTCGGCTCGCCCATGAGCTGGTTGATGGTGTCGTCGAAACGGATCCTGTCACAGTAGAGGGTGCAGGTGAAGCCGGGGGCTCCGAAGGTGTAGCGGAAGGGGTGGAGGGAGATCCTTCCCCGGCTGTAGCTCAGGTCGGCGCTTTCGATCAGGAGGCTCTCGGGGCCCTCGAGGGTGAAAGAGAGATCCCCTCCCGGGACGAGAACCTCTCCGGCCTTCGCCTTCTGGAAGTGAAACCTTATGCCCTTTTGGGAGCGAAGGGCGAGGGTCTCTTCCATCTTCAGCTCACCCTCGATTCCGGAGAGGGAGAGGGGAGTTCCCGAGGTCGTGAGAATCTCGCCTTGGCTCAGCCGGAAGGCGGAGGGGCTCGAAAGGGCCTTTCCCGAAAAGGAGAGGGATCCCGAGCCCGAGAGGTCTCCCGCGAAGGAGTAGCCCTTCAGGAGGGGGGAGAGGGCCGTCAGGGAATCGGAGTGGTGAAACTTTGCCGGAGGGAGGGTGTAGTGGAGGGAGAAGAGAGGGCCTCCCCTCTCCTGGCGGAGAGTCCCCTCCATCTTGACGCTCAGGGGGGCGAGGGGGGTGCGGAGGGTCGCGAGAAGGCGCAGGGAGTCCCTCTCCAGGGAGATCTCCCCTTGAAGGTCTCCCCAGTTGGCGGAGGGAGTCTTGATCCCGGAGAGTCTCAACGTCCCCCTCCCCGTGTTGTGGAGAGGGTACCTCCAGGGGACCTCGGCATCCAGGCTTCCGACGGTGAGAGAAGAGCCCTTCCTGAGAGAGGAGCGGGAGAGGGTAAGGCTTCCCCGAGCCGTGGGAGCGCCTCTCCCCCCTTCGGCGTGGAAGGGGAGGCGGAGAAGCCCCAGGCGAAACTGCAGGTCCTCCCTCAGGAGCGAGAGGGAGCGGCCCGAGGCCGAACCGTCCAGGGTCCATCGGAGTCCCTCCCTCCTCAGGGAGAGGGTGAAGCGACCCTGCAGGGTGACCCTCCCCTGGGCTGAGTCCAGGGAGAGAGGGGCGGAGAGGGAGGAGAGATCCGCGCCGCCGGTGAAGCTCCCCTTCACATCGATCTCCTCCCCCTTCCTCAGGAGTTCCCCCCGGAGAGTCTCGACCCTCACACTCCCGGGGGAGCGTAAGGTCAGAGGGGAGAGGGAGAAAAGAAGCCTCTCCGAATCCGGGCCGGCGAGGTGAAAGTCTAGGGGGAGAACGGTCTGGAACGTTTGGGCCGATTCCTGCCGGAGGGAGAGACGGAGCTCCACGTCCTTGACCCCTCCCTTCCCGTCGATCCGGAAGGAGAGGGCCCCCGCGCCGCTCAG
>JAMOAD010000313.1 GCA_023621955.1 Acidobacteriota bacterium | reverse complement strand
TTGGGCCTGATCGCTCCCTTCGTCGTTACCGGAGTGGGGCTCCGTTCAGATGATCTCTCCTTCTCGGGCGTCACGACCTTCTACTACGTGGGCGGAGGGGGCAAGTTCTACCTCTCCCCCCTCTTCGGCCTCAAGGCCGGGTGGACCGTCCTGCAGGAGAAGGAGCACTCTTACGGCAGGCTTTACGGCGGTTTCTTCATAGAATTCTGATCCCGGAGGTTTTCATGGACGAAAGATGGGTTGAGGCCGAGGGCATCGACGTAGAGACCGTCATGGAGGAGATCCGACGGCGGATCGAAGAGAAGAGGGAGAAGAGAGTCTACACCCAGGAGGAGATTCGGGCCATCGAGCATGTGGACCTCCTTCCCCTGCCGGACATCCTCGACGTTCCCCACCTCTACGATCCCGAGGAGATGGAGAAGCACCTGGGAACGCTCTCCTTCGGCACCGTCAGAGACCTGCCCATGGAGTTTCCTCTTCCCCCCTCGGGGATCAAAGGCAAGATCAAAAGGGTCCTCTACAGGCTTGGCCATAAACTGGCCCCGGTCATCAACATCCTCACCCTCTACCGTTTGGCGGACCTCAACTTCCGGACGGAGAAGCTCGTCTACACCTTAGAAGACAACGTTCGCACAAGCCTTCAGATCCACACGACCTACCGTGAACACCTCAAGATCGTCTACAACCTCTTCTTCCATATGACCGGTGAGACGACCAAGCTCAAGATCGAGAACGATTCCCTGCGCGTCAAGCTCAAGGAGTTGGAGAACCGTCTCCAGTTCCTGGAGGAGAGGGAGAGAGTCCTCGAGAGATCCCTGGAGAAGAGGGGATGATCGTCCACCAGCTTCTCACGTCCCTGGTCCCCGGGGACGCGATCTCCAACGAGGCCCTCACGATCCGCAGGATCCTCCTCGAAGAGGGTCACGAAAGCCGCATCTTCGGTTACTACCACCACGCCAGCCTGGCCTCCCACTTCACCCACTACTCCCAGTTTCCCCTCTACGCCGCCCCGGAAGCCCTCCTTCTCTACCACTTCTCCATCGGTTCACCGGTCTCGAAGATCTACTTTCAATCGCCTGGCCGGAAGGGGATGATCTACCACAACATCACCCCCCACGCCTTCTTCCTCGACTACCACAGAATCCTGGCCAAAGAGTGTTACAAGGGGCGTAAAGAGCTGGAGACCTTCGTCAAGAGAACCGATCTCGCCCTGGGCGATTCCGAATACAACCGTAGGGAGCTCGAAGAGTTGGGGTTCCCCAAGACCGGGGTCCTCCCCATTGTCGCCGACTTCTCCCTCTTCGACACCGAGCCCAACCCCGTCACGGAGAGGCTTCTGAAGGATGACAAGTTCACCCTTCTCTTCGTCGGCCGCATCATCCCCAACAAGAAGATCGATGACCTCCTTCGCCTCTTCGCGGTCTACCAGAAGTATTACAACCCCAACTCCCGCCTGATACTGGCCGGAGAGTACCGAGGCTTCGAAAGGTACCTGGCGGAGATTCAACAGATCGTCGGCCGTTACGACCTCAAAGAGGTCTGGATCCCCGGTCATGTCCCCTTCGACGACCTTGTCGCCTACTACCGGAGGGCCGACCTCTACCTCTCCCTCTCGGAGCATGAAGGTTTCGGAGTTCCCCTTCTAGAGGCTTTTCATAACAAGATTCCCGTGATCGCCTACGACGCAGCGGCGGTGGCCGAGACGATGAACGGTGGCGGCCTCCTGATCAAGAGCAAGGACCCGGAGAGGATCTGCGGGCTGATCGAGGCTCTCAGGAACGACCCCTCCCTCCGCAAACGGGTCGTCCAAGGGGAAGAGAAGGCCCTCGAAAAGTACCGTTACCACAACATCCGCTCCCTTCTTCTCGACCACCTGGAGAGGCTCAAGGGGTGAGGCGGACGATGAGACGTTTTCTCCTCCTTCTCCTTCTCCTCCCCTTGCCCCTGAGCGGCGATGCGCTCCTCAAGGGGGTCCGTTCCTTCACCTACCCCGACTACACCCGGGTGGTCCTCGACCTCTCCGACCCCGTGACCTTCACGACCAAGGAGCTCAAGGAGCCCGGTCGGGTCCGTTTCTTCTTCGATATCGCTCAGACAAGGCTGACCCATGAACTGGTCCTCCTCAAGACCATCCCCGTTGGGGTCGGTTATCTGAAAGAGATCCGGGTCGGCCAGTTCACCCCCCGAATCGCCCGGGTGGTCCTCGAGTTCCCGGAGGTCAGGACCCTCAAGACCTTCCTTCTGGCCAACCCTTTCCGAATCGTCATCGACATCTACGGCCAACGGAGCGAGGAGAAGGAGGTTCTCCCTTCCCTTAAGAAGCCACCCAAGAGCGAGGCGACCACCACCATCAAGCCTCCTGCCGACCTCTCCGGAGAGAAAGGCCTCTCCCTTACCCGGCAGTTAGGCCTCCGGGTGAAGCGGGTGGTCATCGACCCTGGCCACGGGGGAAAGGATCCGGGGACCATCGGGAAGGTCAAGGGGCTCCCGGAGAAAGAGGTCGTCCTCGATGTCAGCCTCAGGCTGAAGGCGCTCTTGGAGAAGGGTTCCGACCTGGAGGTAATCCTCACCCGTCAGAACGACACCTTTCTCTCCCTGGAAGAGAGAACCGCCTTGGCCAACTCGCGACACGCGGACCTCTTCGTCTCGGTCCACGCCAACGCCGCGAAGAACCGCTCCGCCTCAGGGTTGGAGACCTTCTGGTTGAACTTCACCTCCGACCCCCACGCCGTGGAGATCGCCGCGGCGGAGAACTCCTCCTCGGAACGTTCCATCTGGGAGTTGCAGGGCCTTCTGAAGAAGATCTCCCTCACCTCCAAGCTCATCGAATCCCGAATCTTCGCCAACCAGATCCACAAGTCCGTCCTCGAAAAGACCCGGACCAAGGTACCCGACTACCAGGATTACAACGTCCGCAAGGCCCCCTTCTATGTCCTCATCGGGGCTTCCATGCCGGCCACCCTCGTGGAGATCGGATTCCTCAGCAACAAAGCCAACGAAGAGCTCCTCGAAGACCCTCTCTTCAGGGAGAAGATCGCCGAAGGTCTCTACGAAGGGATTCTCTCGTACATCCGTTCTCTGGGGGAGAAATAGATCCGCCCTCTCCACCGTCATAGGCGGCTTCGAAAAAGGCGTTCTCGTCGTTGTTCTTCGAGCCTTGAAGAGCTTTTCCTCATTCCTCGCCAACCCTTCACCTACCCTCCTCTTTTCTGCTATGATGGTAGTCATGAAAAAGAGCGACCTGGAAGATGAACGCGTCTTTTCCGTCGTCTGCCCCGATTGCGGGAGCCGTCTCTGGATCGATTCCGAGACCAAGACGGTGCTAAGAAAGGAGAAGCCTTCGCGAAGACCCGGCCTCTCCCTCGACTCCCTCATGGAGAAGGAGAAGAGGAAGAAGGAGACACTCCCCGGCAAGATGGACGCCGCCTGGGAGCTGAAGGAGAAGAAGAAGGCCGAAGCAGAGGAGGCCTTCCTGCGGCTCCTGCAGGAAAGAGGCGAGGAAGAGTAGCCTTTGACCTTCACCCTGCCGGAACTTCTCACCCGTTTTCCCTCCACCCCAGACCGTCCCGCCTTCTTCTTCCGCTCCACACCCTACTCCTACGGCTGGCTCAGGAGCCGAAGCGACAGCCTCGGCCACGCTTTGGCCGAAAGAATTAGGCCCGGGGAAAAGGTCGCCCTCTACGCCCCCAACTGCCCTGACTTCGTGGTCTCTTACTTCGCCATCCTCAAGGCGGGAGGCGTCGTCATTCCCATCAACCCCCTTCTCACCCCCAACGAGGTGAACTATATCACCACCAACGGGGAGTGCTCCCTCCTTCTGACCCACCCGTCCGTCGAGAAGAAGGCGTCCGACTTGCTTCGGCTCCGGGAGGACTTTTCGGTCTGGACGATGGAGACTCCGGAGTGGATGGCCCTCAGAGAGAGAGAGACCCCTCCCTTGATTTGTCCCGTCGACGATCCCCACCGTCAGAGCGCCGCCATCCTCTACACCTCGGGAACGACCGGGAAGCCCAAAGGAGCCGTCCTCTCCCACCGCAACCTCCTGGCGGACGTTCAGGGAGTCGCGGAGGCCCTGAAAATCAACCAAGACGACCGCTTCCTGACCGTTCTTCCCCTCTTCCACTCCTTCGGGCAGACCGTCGGGATGCTCGCCCCCCTCTGGGTCAACGCCTCCTTCGTCTTGGCCCCCCGCTTCACCCCCGAAGAGAGCGTCTCCCTGATTCAAGAGCACGGGTGCACCCTCTTTTCCGCCGTCCCCGCCATGTTCCAAAGCCTGGCCCTCCTCCCGCAAGAGACCCTGAAGCACTACGACACCTCTTCCCTCCGCTTCTGCATCGCCGGAGGCGCCCCCTTGCCGATCGACCTGATCGACCGTTTCGAAGAAAAGTACGGGATCACCGTCTACGAAGGGGACGGCCCCACCGAGTGTTCTCCGGTCACCTCCGTTAACCCGGTGGGCGGAAAGCGCAAGAAGGGGACCATCGGCCTTCCCATCCGGGGAGTGGAGATGCGAATCGTCGACGAAAAGGGTCAGGAGCTTCCCCCCCTCACTCCGGGGGAGATCGCCGTCCGGGGGGAGACCGTCATGCTCGGTTACTTCAACAACGAGAAGGCAACCCGGGAGAGCTTCCTCCCGGGAGGCTGGTACCTCACCGGCGACATCGGGACCCGCGACGAGGAGGGGTACTTCACCATCGTCGACCGCAAGAAAGACATGATCATCATCAACGGCCTCAACGTCTACCCCCGGGAGGTGGAGGAAGAGCTCTACCGGCTCCCCTCGATCCGAGAGGCCGCGGTGGTCGGGACTCCCCATCCCCTTCACGGAGAGGTCCCGGTCGCCTTCTTGGTCTTGAAGAGCGGAGAGGTTCCCGATCACCGCAAGGTCTTCGCCTACCTGCGCAACAACTTAGCGGAGTTCAAGATTCCCAGAAGGCTCTACTTCGTCGACGAACTCCCTAGGACCGCCACGGGGAAAGTCGCCAAGAACATCTTGAGGGAGAGAGCGAAATGATAGAAATGGCCCTGAAGCTCATCCTGTCTTGCGTCTTAGGGGGTCTTATCGGCCTCGAGAGAGGGTGGAGGGGGAAACCCGCCGGCATGAGAACCCTGATTCTCATCTGTTTCGGCTCCACTCTCATCACCATCGTCTCCTACGAGATGGTGAAGAGCGGCCAAGAGATTCTCGGAGACCCCGCCAGGTTAGCCGCCAACATCATCACCGGAATCGGCTTTCTCGGTGCAGGCACGATTCTCCAGTCCCGGGGAGGCGTTCACGGCCTCACCACCGCCGCGACCCTCTGGGTCACCGCGGCCCTGGGAATCTCCATCGGCGCCGGCTTCTACCTCCTCTCCGCCGGTTCCACCCTCTTCATCCTCCTGGTTCTGACGGTCTTCAAGAGGATCGAAGACGAGATGGAGGCCAAGGAGACTCTCTACTCCCTCTCCCTCCGGTCCACTTATCCCCTGGAGAACGAGACGATCCTCTCCAAGTTTCAGATCGCCAACGCCCACGTGCAACGGCTCTCCCAAAAGAAGGAGGGAACCGACTACACCTGGACGATCGAGTTCCGTTCCAAGCACTTCGAAGAGGAGGAGCTCTTCCGCAAGGCCCTCTCCCTGAACGGGGTCGAAGGGTTCGAGTTCAACAAATACCCATGAGCGAGCCTCTCCTTCTGGCCACTTCCAACCCCGGTAAGAGCGAGGAATTTCGCCGCCTCCTCTCCTCCCTTCCCCTGACCCTGATCGACCTGAAGGAGGCGGGGCTGGAGGATTACCGGGTCGAAGAGGACGGGAAGACCTTCTCCGCCAACGCCTGGAAGAAGGCCCTCTTCTACTCCCGTCTCTTTCCCGGACCGGTGGTCGCCGACGATTCGGGACTGCTCGTTCCAAGGCTCGGAGGCTTTCCAGGAGTCCACTCCGCCCGGATCGCCCCCACCGTTCAGGAGAGGAACCTGCTTCTCTTACAGAAGGCCTCCTCTCTCAAGGGCCCCGATCGAGAGGCCCTCTTCCGCACCTCCCTGGCCTTGGCCTGGAAGGGGAGGAAAATCGCCCTCTTCCACGGCGAAGTTCGAGGAAGGCTTCTCGAGGAACCTTCCGGGGAAGGGGGGTTCGGATACGACCCCCTCTTCTACTACCACCCCTTGAGGAAAAGTTTCGCCCAAGCGGAAGGGGAGTCGAAGAACCGCGTCTCTCACAGGGGAAGAGCCGTAGAGGCTCTCCTGCGCTTCCTCCTCGTCCACCCCTACCCCTGGGACCTGTAAGCCTCTACTTGCGGAACAAACCGAAGAGGCCCTTCTTGGGGGGAAAGTGCTTCTCGTGGAGGTCTGTGAGCTTCTTGTTGTTTGGAAAGAGGGAGACGCTCTTCTCCAGCAAACCACCCGCCCGGCTCGCCATCCCTTCGCTCTCGTAGAGCTGAATCAGGTAGTAGTAAGCGTCGGCGTGCCAGGGCATCACCTCGATGAGCTTGAGAAAGGTCCCCTCCGCCTTCTTCTTGAACCCCTCCACCTTGGACTGCGCCAAGGCGAGCAGGAAGAGGGCCTCTCCGTCATCGTTTTTGTAGCGAAGGACCGATTGGAGAAGGTCGATGACTTCGAGGTACTTCTCGCCCCGGTAGAGAAGCTTCGCCCTCTGGAGGCTCTGCTTGAGAATCAGCTCCGGGTTATCGTCATCCCTGTTCTCCTCACCCGAGGAACCCGGCGGCCTCTCAAAAGCCTTGTTGATACCGTCCAGAACGGCCTCGCTCCTCTTCTTGATCTCCTCGTCCGTTCCCGGAGGGAGCTTGTCGGGGTGAAACTTCTTTACCAGCCGCAGGTACTCCCTCTTTCTCTCCTCCCCCTTCAGCTTGTCCGGAAGGAGGGTTGAGTAGACCTGGCTCTTCACGATCTCATAGGCCTCGTCCAGCTCCTGAAGAAAGTCCTCCGAGAGGGCCGAAGCCGCATCCTCGGAATCCTTCTCTCCCCCCTCAACCTTAACCCACCCGTAGAGCTTCATCCTGAAGAGGTTCTTCCAGAAGGTCCCCTCTTCCATGGAGGGAAAGGCCGCCCTCAGCTCCTCCCCTCCCTTGGGAACGTTCATGGCCTCCCAGAGGGCGCGGATATCCCTGCCGAAGAGAGGATCGCCCTCGGCGGGAGG
>JAMOAD010000036.1 GCA_023621955.1 Acidobacteriota bacterium | reverse complement strand
GGAGTGATGCGCTCCAAGGGCTGTTCTCTCGATCCATCTGGCCCTTGTCTCTGGAAGAGAGGTTGAGATGAAAGAACTGGACAGGTTTGCCGAGGCCTTTCGGGAAGAGGCGGGTGAGCTTCTCGAAGAGCTCGAAAAATCCTTGATGCAGTTAGAGGAGACTCCGGAAGACGGAGAGATCGTGGGAAGGGTCTTCAGGGCCATGCATACCCTGAAGGGGTCGAGTTCCATGTTCGGCTTCGATCGGATCGCCTCTCTGACACACGATATCGAGAACGTCTACGACCAGGTAAGGGAGGGTAAGCTCTCCATCTCCAAGAAGATGATCGATCTGACCCTGAAGGCCTGCGACCTTGTCAAGGTCCGACTCTCCGGAGAGGGGGAAGAACCGGGAGCGGAGAGGGAGATTCTCGATGGTTTCAAAGCCTTTCTCGGAAAGGTTGAAGAGGAGGCCGCGCCGATAACGGAGAAGGTGGAGATCCCGAAGTCGAAGGCTCGGGAGATAACCTACCGGGTACGTTTCATCCCCCCCAAAGACCTCTTCTTCCGTGGCATGGACCCTCTCTCCCTGGTGGATGAACTGAAGAACCTGGGGGTATGCCATCTGGTGGCCCATGTGGACGCGATTCCGCTCCTTGAAGAGTTCGCCCCTGAGAATCTCTACATCCACTGGGACATCGTGGTTACCACCTCCCGGGAGGAGAACGCCCTCAGGGATGTCTTCATCTTCGTTGAGGATGACAGCGAGATCGTGATCGAGAAGATCGACGATGGGTTGAAGGGAGAGGACGACGAGTTGGACTACAAGCGTCTCGGGGACATCCTCGTCGAGAAGGGGGACATGAGCGTCGAAGACATGTCCGCAGTTCTTCACAAACAGAAGCGTTTCGGCGAGATGGCCGTGGAGCAGGGCGTGGTCTCTCCGGAGCTGGTGGAATCCGCTCTCATGGAACAGAAGCATGTGAGGGAGCTTCGGGAGAAAAGAGTCCACTCCGAGGTCGCCTCCACCCTCAAGGTTCCCTCCGAACGTGTGGACAGCCTCGTCAACCTGGTTGGAGAGCTCGTAACCATGCAGGCTCGGCTTAATCAGGTCTCGGTGAACAGGAACGATACGGCCTTACTGACCATCTCCGAAGAGATGGAGAGGCTTGTCTGGGATCTGAGGGACAAGACCATGAGCATCAGGATGCTCCCGATCGAACCGACCTTCGGGAAGTTCAAGAGGCTCGTCCGGGACCTCTCCGGAGAGTTGGGGAAAGAGGTCGAACTGGTCACCGAAGGGGAGGAGACGGAACTGGACAAAACGGTGATCGAGCACATCAACGATCCCCTGGTTCACCTGATCCGTAACAGCGTCGATCATGGAATCGAGATGCCCGAAGAGAGGGAGAAGTTGGGTAAGAACCGGAAGGGGACCATCTACCTCTCAGCGGGTCACTCCGGGGCCTTCGTGCTCATTCAGGTTCGTGACGATGGAGGCGGCCTCAACACCGAGGCCATACGGGAGAAGGCGATCGAGAAGGGGCTCATTGCCGGCGATTCCAACCTCTCTGAGAAGGAGATCAACGAGTTGATCTTCGCCCCCGGTTTCTCGACGGCGAAGCATGTGACCAACGTCTCCGGAAGGGGAGTGGGCATGGACGTCGTCCGCAAGAGCATGGATACTCTCAAGGCCTCCATAGGCGTCGAGAGCAAGAGGGGCTTCGGGACGACCATAACCCTCAAGATCCCCCTGACCCTGGCGATCATAGACGGTTTGCTCGTGAAGATCGGAGAGGACTCCTTCGTCCTCCCCCTCTCGGTGGTTCAGGAGTGCGTCGAACTGAAGCGTGAGGACCGTCTCAAACGGCAGGGACAGAACACGGCGAGGGTCAGAGACGAGCTTGTTCCCTACATACGTCTCAGAGACAAGTTTTCCATCGTCGGAGCCGAGCCGGAGATAGAGCAGATCGTCATTACGGAAGTCGAAGGGATGAGAGTCGGCTTTGTCATCGACAGCGTGATCGGACAATACCAGACGGTGATCAAGTCTTTGGGGAGTTTTTATAAGAGGGCGAAAGGGCTCTCGGGGGCGACGATTCTGGGCGATGGAACCATCGCCTTGATCCTGGATCTCAACCAGTTGGTCAAGGGGGAAAAAGGGGAAGAACCGTTGCTCCAAGAGCCCATAGGAGAGGGGGAGTAAAGATGGCCTTTACCTTCTTCTTCCGCGACAACCACACCCTGGAACAGCTGGTCAAGCACCTTCTGCCGACAGTTCAGGGGCGAAGCAACATCAAAATCTGGGATGCCGGGTGCGCCATGGGGCCTGAACCCTATACCCTGGCGATTCTGCTTGCGGAGAAGATGGGAAAGTTCGCCTTTAAGAACGTTCGTATCGACGCCTCCGACATTGACGGGAGTGACCTCTTCGGGAAGATCATCGGCGAGGGTGCCTATTCCGGGGAGGAGCTGGGAAGGATTCCCAAGGAAATTTTCGAGAAGTACTTCTCTCCCGTCGAGGGGAATGGGGAGAGGTACAGAATCTGCGAGCCCCTTCGTCAGAGGGTTCTCTTCAGGCGTCACGACCTTCTCACGCTGGAACCCTTCGATCAAGGGTATAGCCTGGTCCTTTGCAAGAACGTTCTTCTTCACTTCGCCCCCAACCAGAGGGCCGACGTCATCAGGATGTTCCATAGGGTCTTGGTCCCAGGGGGACTTCTGGCTCTGGAGCAAACCCAGAAACTGCCCGAGGAGGTTCGTCACCTCTTCAGGCAGGTGATCGGGGACGCCCAGATATTCAGTAAGGAGGAACCGTGAGGGTCATCCCCCTGCGCCACAACCCCAAAGGTTACACGGCGAACGCCTACCTTGTCTTGGGGGATTGGAACGCTCTTCAGGACGTCAACACCTTGGTAGATGTCGGGACCGATGGGTACGTCCTGGACGAGATAGCCACCGCCTCCACTGGGGTCGGAAAACGACCGGTGGAGCGGGTGATACTGACGCACAGCCACTTCGACCACCGGGGCGGTCTGGCCAAGGTTGTGGAGAAATACACCCCCGAAGTCCTCGCCCTCACCCCAGGCGAGGGAGTCACCAGGGTCCTCAAGGGGAACGAAATCGTCAAGATGGGCGACAAGGAGTGTTACATTCTACCCTGTCCGGTCCACTCCGCAGACTCCCTTCTGATTCTGGAGACCGATCAGGGGATTCTCTTCTCCGGAGACACTCCCATCATGGCCCGGGGATCTGCGGGTGAGTATCCGGAGATTTTTCTTCAAATTCTCGAGAGGCTTTCCCGCTCTGGGATCAAAACGATCTATCCAGGCCATGGTAAGCCTTTGGATGAGAATGTTCAAGGCTGTTTAGACTATTCGCTGTCGATTCTGAAAAGAGAGAAAAAATAAGGAGGCCGGGATGTTAGAAAAGATGAAACTCGGGAGAAAGATCTTAGTCACCGTTGGGGTCTTGTTGGTCCTGCTGGTTATCGTCGGTTGGATCGGGATCTCCAACATTCAGAAAATCGCCGTTGCCGATGGACTTCTCTATGAAAACATGACCGTTCCTATAGCGTCCCTGGGGACGATTTCCAACAACTTCCAGAAGGTCAGAATCAACGTTCGGGATATGATGAAGGCTCAGAGCGCTCTCGAGAGAGAGAAGTTTGGCGAGACGATCAACGCCCTCTCCCGGAGTATTCTGGAAGAGACGGAGAAGTATGAGAAGACGATTACCACCGATGCCGGTCGGGATGTCTACCAGAAGTTTGTCGACTCCCGAAAGGTCTACAGGACCCATCTGGACACCATCATCGCCGACCTGAAAGCCGGAAGGATCCAGGAGGCCGAGGCCCTGGTGGCAGGCGAAGCGAAGAGCGCCGCGGAAGTTGAGGAACAGACTCTGAAAGATCTTGTCCAGTACAAGATCGGAAGGGCCAAGGGGGTCGCCGAAGACAACACCGGCTTGGCCGGTAGTGCCGTCAAGCTGATGGTGGTCTTTTCCATCGTCGCCATCCTCTTCGGCCTTGGTCTGACCCTCTTCCTCTACAAGAACGTGGACTCCATTGTGCAGGGGCTTAAGGGGGAGACGGGACGCCTCATCGAAGCGGCTGTGGGTGGAAAGCTCGACGCTCGGGTGGATCCGGAGAAGATCAACTTCGAGTTCAGGGAGATTCCCGAAGGCTTCAACAGGGTCTTGGACGCCGTGATCGGCCCCCTGAACATGGCGGCCGAGTACGTGGACCGGATCAGCAAGGGGGAGATTCCCGCCAAGATCACCGATCAGTACAGTGGGGACTTCAACGAGATCAAGAACAACCTGAACGGCTGTATCGACGCTGTCGGCCTTCTCATCACGGACACGAAGGCCCTCTCTCAGACCGCCATCGATGGGAAGCTTGATAACCGGGCCGATGCCTCCAGGCACCAAGGGGATTTCCGCAAGATCATCGAAGGGATCAACGCGACTCTGGACGCGGTGGTCGGCCCTCTGAACGTGGCGGCCGAGTACGTGGACCGGATCAGCAAGGGGGAGATTCCCCCGAAGATCACAGATCAGTATAGGGGGGACTTCAACGAGATTAAGAACAACCTGAACGGCTGTATCGACGGCCTCCAGGGCATGGTCGAATCCAACGCGGTCCTTCAGAAGATGGCGGTCAACGACTTTACCCAGCAGGTTGAAGGTTCCTTCCTGGGAATCTTCGCCGAAGTCTCTAAAGGGGTCAACAGCGTAAGGACCAACGTCAGAAACGCCATCCGCATAGCTGGAAACATCTCCGATGGGGATATGTCCGACCTGGGAGACCTGAAGAAGGTCGGCCGGAGAAGCGAACACGACACACTGATCCCCGCCTACATCAAGATGATCGAAGCCGTGGAGGGTGTGGCCGAAGGAGTGGAACGCTTCATCGTGCTTGCCAAAGACGGTGAACTGGATAAGATCAGCTACGATCTGAACCGTTTCCAGGGAACCTTCCAGACCATCATGAAGGGTCTCATGGAGACCAGGGACGCGATGCAGGAACCCCTCGTGGAGTCTCTGGACGTTGTCCAGAAGCTGGCGGTGGGGGACATCACGACCCAAGTGACCGGGGATTTCAAGGGAAGCTTCCTGATCATGAAGCAATCCTGCAACAACCTTCTCAAATCCATGGAGGATATCACCCACGCGGCCCAACACCTGGCCGAAGGGGACCTGACCCAGAAGATCGTTGCCCGTTCCGATAAGGACCAGCTGCTTCAGGCTATGGCGGGGATGATCGAACGGCTGAAGACGGTTGTTCAGGAGGTCAAGGTCTCTGCGGACAACGTTGCCGCCGGAAGCGATCAGATGAGCTCCGGGGCCCAGGAGATGTCACAGGGCGCGACCGAGCAGGCCGCCTCGGCGGAGGAGGTCTCCTCTTCCATGGAGGAGATGTCCAGCAACATCAAGCAGAACGCCGATAACGCCCAACAAACCGAGAAGATCGCCCTGAAGGCGGCGAAAGACGCCAGAGACGGTGGTCAGGCCGTTGGCGAGGCCATGGCGGCGATGAAGGAGATTGCGGCCAAGATCGGGATCATCCAGGAGATCGCCAGGCAGACCAACCTCCTGGCCTTGAACGCCGCGATCGAAGCGGCTAGGGCGGGAGAACACGGCAAAGGCTTCGCCGTTGTCGCTTCGGAGGTCCGTAAGCTGGCGGAAAGGAGCCAGAACGCGGCGGCGGAGATCACCGAACTGGCCGCCAAGAGCACGACTCTGGCGGAGCGGAGCGGTGAGATGTTAACCCGCCTGGTTCCGGACATTCAGAAGACCGCCGACTTGGTCCAGGAGATCAGTGCCGCTTCCAACGAGATGAACAGCGGAGCAGAGCAGATCAACAAGGCGATCCAACAGCTCGACCAAGTGATTCAGCAGAACGCCTCGGCCTCCGAGGAGTTGGCCTCTACGTCCGAGGAGTTGACCTCCCAGGCCGAAGGGTTACAGCATGCCGTGGGCTTCTTTAAGATCGACGAGAGCGGAAGCGGACCGGTGGTGAGGACCATCACAAAGGTCGAGAAAAAGGCTGAGATTGCCCCCCCCCGACCGAAGGCCAAGGTTGCCCTTAAGGGTGACGTGAAGGGATCCCGTAAGGGCGGTGTGGACCTGGATCTGGGAACGAAGAAGGGCGGACCAGACGACGACGATTTCGAACGTTTTTAGGAGGCGGTCATGATGGAAGAACGGATGGGCAGTAGTAACCAGTACTTGACCTTTCGACTGGCCGACGAGGTCTACGCCCTCGAGATCGCCAAGGTACGGGAGGTGTTGGAGTTGACCACGGTTACGAAGGTTCCCAGAACACCCGAGTTCATGCGGGGGGTGATCAACCTTCGGGGCGGGGTCGTGCCGGTCGTGGACATGCGTCTCAAGTTCGGGATGAGCCGGACAGAGAAGAGCGTGAACACTTGCATCATCATTGTCGAGATCGAGGTGGACGGGGAGAAAACTGTCTTGGGAGCCCTGGCCGACTCGGTCCAGGAGGTGATCGAACTGGAAGACGGGCAGATAGAGCCTCCTCCCAGAATCGGCACCCGTCTGAAAACGGAGTTTATCAAGGGTATGGGCAAACGGGAGGAGGAGTTCATCATCCTCCTTGAAATCGATAGAGTCTTCTCGTCCGAAGAACTGGCTATGGTGCAGGAGAGCGGGCGGGAAGCGGCAGGACCTGTTGCCTGATGTGGAGAAGTGAGGAGGGGGGCTTCGGCCCCCCGAACTCAAGGGGTTGATCGATGGCCAAGTCGAGTGATTCTTTCTTTGATGTGAGGATTCGAGAGGTCGAGTTTAAACGACTGGGAGCCTATATCGAGAAGGAATATGGGATCCGTATGCCCGACGCCAAGAGGCTTATGCTCGAATCCCGACTCAGGAAAAGGCTGAGAGCCTTGAACATGCAGAATTTTCAAGAATACTGCGAATACTTGTTCAGCCCCGAAGGTCTTGAAAATGAGATGGTTCACATGGTGGACGCCGTCACGACGAACAAGACAGATTTTTTTCGAGAGTCCACCCATTTCGATTACTTGGTTCAGAAAGTCTTGCCGGAGATGATCCTTCAAAAGGGTGGGGGAGTCGGCAGAACCCTCATGGTCTGGAGCGCCGGTTGCAGCACCGGCGAAGAGCCCTATACCCTCGCCATGGTTCTT
>JAMOAD010000224.1 GCA_023621955.1 Acidobacteriota bacterium | reverse complement strand
CCTTTGAAAAGTAACCGGCGGGCCTCTTGGAAGGAGTGGCTTGTTACCTCTCCCTCCCTCTTCTGGCTGAGTTTCTTCTTCGTCATCCCGACTCTTCTGGTCTTCGCCATCGCCTTTAAACCCGCCAACCCTTACGGAGGGATCGGTAAAGGGTGGAGCCTTCAGACCCTCTTTCACCTCGCCAACCCGAACTACCCGTCCATTCTCTGGCGGACTCTCTGGATCAGCCTGCTCACGACGGTGATCTGCCTGGTCCTGGCCGTTCCTACAGGCTACCATATCGCCCGTTTAAAGCCTCGGGTGCGACAGCTTGTCCTCCTTCTGGTGATTGTCCCCTTTTGGACCAGCTTTCTGGTGAGAATCTTCGCCTGGAAGCTTCTTCTCCATCCGGAGGGGTTCGTGAAGAGGGCTCTGGTCATGGTGGGACTGGCCGGTCCGGAGAGTATTCTCATGTACAACTCTGCGGCGGTTCTGCTCGTTATGGTCTACACCTACCTTCCCTTCTCGATTCTCCCGATCTACGCCGCGGCGGAGAAGTACGATTTTCGGCTCAGCGAGGCGGCTAGAGACTTAGGGGCAGGGGCGGTGAGAACCTTCTTCAGCGTCTTCCTTCCGGCCATCCGCCGGGGAATCCTCACCTCCGTCTTGGTCGTCTTCATCCCGGCCTTGGGCTCTTACGTGATTCCCGATATCGTGGGAGGTCCAGGAAGCGAAATGATGGGCAACAAGATCGCCCAACGGGTTTTCGTCGACAGGAACCTTCCCCATGCGGCCGCCCTCTCGGCGCTCTTGATCTTGGCCGTTATGGCCCCCCTCGTCATGGTTCTGCTTCTACAGCGGAACAGGGTGAAAAACGATCCTTTCATCAGCGAGGATTCATGAAGAGAAGCCGTTTCCCCCTGATCGTCACCCTCCTGGTTCTGCTCTTCTTCTACCTGCCCATCATGGTCCTCGTAATCAACTCCTTCAACGCTTCCCGCTTCGGAAGCGGGTGGGAAGGGTTTTCCTTGATCTGGTACAGACGCCTCTTCGATTCCCCTGAAATCTGGCGCGCCGTCCAGAACTCCTTGGTCATCGCCTTCGGGGCCACCCTTCTCTCCCTGCTTCTGGGAACGACGGCGGCCTTCGCCCTTCATAAGTACGCCAGAAGCCGTTTGCAACGCTCCCACTACCTACTGATCTACACGCCCCTGGTGGTTCCGGAGATTCTCACGGGAATAAGCCTTCTGATGTTCTTTGTGGCCTTGGGCTGGGAACTCGGGCTCTGGACGATCTTTCTCTCCCACGTCACCTTTTGTATAAGCTATGTCGCCATGGTGGTTCTGGCAAGGCTTCAGGATTTCGACTACTCCATTGTCGAGGCCTCTCAGGATTTGGGGGCCGATTGGCTGACCACAGCGAGAAAAGTGCTTCTCCCTATGCTCGCCCCGGGTCTGACCGCCGGGGGGCTTCTGGCCTTCACCCTTTCCATCGACGATTTTGTCATCTCCTTTTTCGTCGCCGGTCCCGGATCGACGACCCTCCCGATCAGGATCTACAGCATGATCAAACACGGTTCGCCGCCCATGATCAACGCCCTTTCCACTCTTCTTTTGGTGATCACCTTCTCCGCCGTCGTGGTGAGCCAGCGGGTTGGTGAAGGGACGCCTCCGGGGAGCTGATCCCCTTCCTTGTGGTATAATCGATCGTTGTCGAAAAAGCGGTAGCTGTGGAGGAGAAAGGATGAAAAATAACTGGAGAAATTCTTGCTTCTCGGCCTTTACCATGGTGCTTCTTCTCTCACTCTTCTTTGTCAGTTGCGGACAGAAGAAGAGGGAACTCAACGTCTACACCTGGGCGGACTACTTCAAACCTGAGCTGATCGAACGTTTCGAGAGGGAGAACAACTGTCGGATCGTCATCGATACCTTCGACAGCAACGAGGCCATGTACGCCAAACTGAAGGCCGGCGCCAAAGGGTACGATCTGGTGACTCCCAGCAGCTATATGGTCAGTCTGATGGACCAGCAGGGGATGGTCCGCAAAATCCGGCCCGAGCTGATTCCGAACAGGAAGAACATCGATCCTGAGTTTCTGAAGATCACCATAGACAAGTCCATGGACCATAGCGTCCCCTACATGATCACCGTAACCGGGATCGCCTATCTGAAGAGCCGGGTGGCGGATGTCCGACCTACCTGGGCCCTCTTCGACAGGCAGGACCTGAAGGGGCGCATGACCATGTTCAACGATATGAGGGAGACCCTGGGTGCCGCCTTGAAGTCTCTCGGCTACAGCCTGAACTCCCATAACCCCGAGGAGCTGGACAAGGCGAAGGAGGTGGTCCTCCGTTGGAGGAAGAACCTGGCTAAGTTTGAGAACGAGCAGTACAAGAGCGGCCTCGCCTCCGGGGAGTTCCTCCTGGTCCACGGCTACAGCGGAGATATTCTCCAGGTTCAGAAGGAGAACCCCGACATCGCCTTCACAATCCCCGAGGAGGGAACGGCGATCTCCTGCGACGACCTCGTGATCCCTCTGGGGGCCGCTCAGGAGGAGCTGGCCCACAAGTTCATCAACTTCCTCTTGGACGCCAAGGTGGCGGCGGAGAACACGGAGTTTGTCGGCTACCTCTGCCCGAACCGTCTCTCCTACGAACTTCTGCCCCGGGAGATGAGAGAGAACCCAGCCCTCTTCATGGAGCCCTCCGTCCGCTCCAAGAGTGAGGTTCTGGACGACCTGGGAAGGGCGAACGAGCTCTATATCAGGGTTTGGGACCAGATCAAGGCGGCGGAGTAGGGAGGGGAAGGCTTTGACAAATCTCCCCTTCGTGTTAAGATAAACAAGATTCTAACTCTAAGAAGGAGTGTGAACCATGGCCCATACGATCGGAGAAAATTGCGTCAACTGCGGAGCCTGTGAATCTGAATGCCCCGTAGGCGCTATCAGCGAAGGAGAAGGCAAGAGGGTTATCGACGGCGATAAGTGCGTTGATTGCGGTAGCTGTGCAGCCGTTTGTCCCGCCGACGCCATCGAAGGTCCCAAATAAGCTTTTCTCACTTCCCTGGGGGTAGGTTCTTCTCGTGTAAGAGCCTGCCCCTTTTTTTATAGAATGAAGAAAAAAGTTCTCCTCATCCATACAGGCGGCACCATCGGAATGGTCCGGGATACCGAAAGCGGAGTCTTAAAACCAGACCGATTTTACGACAGCCTTCTGAAGGTGATTCCCGAATTGGATCAGCTTGCGGAGATTCAGGTCGAGATTCCCTTCCTCTTCGATAGCTCCGACATGGACCTCGGCCACTGGGAAACCCTCGGCAGGGTCATTGCCGACCACATTCCCGGGGTAGATGGGGTCGTGATCACCCATGGGACGGACACACTGGCCTACACCGCTTCGGCCCTCTCCTACATGTTGGAAAACCTTCCGGTCCCCGTGATCCTCACGGGGGCTCAGAAGCCTCTCTCCGACCTGAGGAGCGACGCGCGTTCAAACCT
Organism: Acidobacteriota bacterium; assembly: GCA_023621955.1. Taxonomy (GTDB): domain Bacteria; phylum Acidobacteriota; class Aminicenantia; order JAMOAD01; family JAMOAD01; genus JAMOAD01. The sequence goes on along the minus strand of JAMOAD010000224.1, from coordinate 3,696 downwards.
GATCAACGCCGTGGAGATGGCCGCTTCGGGAGTCCGGGAGGTGGCCGTCGTCTTCGATGACAAGCTCCTTCGGGGAAACAGGACGACCAAGGTTCACACGAGCCACTTTGACGCCTTTCACTCACCCAACTTCCCTCCCCTGGCGGAGATAGGCATCAACATCGAGATTGCCTGGTCTCAGGTAAGAACACCCCAGGGACCCTTCCGCTTCCACCCCGAGATGGAGGGGTCCATCGCCGTGCTCAAGCTCTTTCCCGGGATTCGCCCCCAATACTTTCAACCTCCTCGGGAGTGTAGGGGAATCATCCTCATCGGCTACGGAGCCGGGACCGTTCCCATGAAGTACGGAGAGATTGTCCACAAGGCGGAGGAGTGGATCAACCAGGGAAGGGTCGTCGTTCTCATGAGCGAAACGAAGGCGGGGCCTACGGACCCAAGGCTCTACGAATCCGGTTCCCACCTCTTGGAGATAGGGGTTCTTCCCGCATGGGACATGACCTTCGAGGCTGCGGTGACCAAGCTTATCCACCTGATGGGGTGTCACTGTGACAACCCATCGGTGCGCCACGACTTTCTCCAGCCTATCGCCGGTGAAATGACCCTCTGAGATGTTCTCCTACGCCGGTGAGATCGCCGCTCTCCTGACCGCCCTCTGTTGGTCCATGAACTCCCTCTTCTTCAGCAGTGCGGGGAAGAGGGTCGGCTCCTCAACGGTCAACCTTCTGAGACTCTGGATCGCCTTGGCCATCCTTGTCCCGGTGCACACGGTTTTGACGGGGATTCCAATCCCCTGGCGGGCCTCCCCGACGGCCTGGCTCTCCCTCTCCCTCTCCGGCATGATCGGCTTCGTCTTGGGAGATGCCGCCTATCTGGAGGCCCTCGTTCTCCTGGGGCCTCGGTTGGTCATGTTGCTCATGACCACCTCCCCCTTCGTCGCCGCTCTTCTCGGGTGGCTCATCTCAGGGGAGACCCTGGGGAGGTGGGAGATCTGCGCCATGATCGTCACCCTGGCCGGAGTGGCCTGGGTTGTGGGAGAGGGAAACGGCGGCGGTGACGCGAAGAGGGGGACGGGCTTTCGCAAGGGGATCCTCTTCGGTCTGCTCGGAGCCGTCGGGCAAGCCGTAGGGCTCCTCTTCTCCAAGATGGGCCTGAAAACGGGAATCTCACCGATGTCGGCCAACCTGATCCGGATAGCCGCCGCGGGGGCGCTCATGACGGGGATCGTTCTTCTAACGGGACGCTTTGCCTACTACAGGGGTAAGTTCAAGGAGAAACAGGCCCTCCGGATGATCGCCCTAGGAACCCTTCTCGGCCCTTTGACAGGGGTCATTCTCTCCCTCTACTCCGTGAAGCTCGCCCCCCTGGGGGTCGCTTCGACGCTCATGTCCCTATCACCGGTGATCCTCATCCCGATCTCCCGCTTTGTTCTTCACGAAAAGATCTCCCTGAGGGCCGTGGTGGGGACCATCCTCTCTCTGCTGGGGGTGGCGCTCTTCTTCCTGGCCCCCCTCCTCTCCTCCTGAGAAGGGGTCTCTCTGCTCACTTCGCCTTCCACTTCTGCTTCAGAAGCTCCACTGGATCGATCTTCTTGACCGGCTCTTGCCGCTTGGGTGCCTTTGTCTCCTCACCCTTCCGGCCCTTCCCCCTCCTCTCCGGAGAGGGGAGCAAGGCCTTGATGCTCAGCTGGATTCTCTTCAGCTCCTTGTCGACCTTCAGGACCCGGACTTTCACCTTTTGCCCGACCTGGAGAACCTCTTCGGGAGTGGTGATGTAGCGGTGGGAGATTTCAGAGACATGGACAAGACCGTCTTGGTGGACTCCGATATCGACAAAGGCCCCGAAGTTGGTGACGTTTGTGACAACTCCGTCCAGGTCCATCCCCTCGTTCAGGTCTTCGATGGTCTCCACCCCTTCGGTGAAGCGGAAGAGCTCAAAATCTTTTCTCGGGTCCCGCCCCGGGCTTTCGAGCTCCTTGAGGATGTCCTTGATCGTGGGAAGGCCGAACTCATCGTTGACGAACCTCTCAGCCTGGATTTTCGAGAGGAGTTCCTTGTTCTCCGGGAGAGAATCCACGGGAACCGAGAGCTCCTGGGCCATTCTCTCCACAACCTTGTAGCTCTCCGGATGGATTCCCGTGTTGTCCAGAGGGTTTTGGCCGCCTCGGATTCGGAGAAAGCCTACACTCTGTTGAAAGGCCTTGGGACCGAAGAGACGGACGTTTAGGAGCTCTTCCCTCCGTTTGAAGGGGCCCTTTTCCTCCCTGTGTTGGACAATGTTCTGGGCCAGGCTCTCCCCGATTCCGGAAACATAGCGGAGAAGATGCCTGGAGGCGGTGTTGACGTCGACCCCAACGCGGTTGACGACGGAAACGACCGTAGCGTCGAGCTTCTTCTTTAACTGGGTCTGTCCGACATCGTGCTGGTACTGTCCAACCCCGATGGCCTTGGGCTCGATCTTCACCAATTCTGCCAAGGGGTCCTGAAAGCGGCGCCCGATGGAGACGGCCCCTCGAACGGTGAGATCGTGGTCGGGAAACTCCTCCCGTCCAATCTTCGAGGCCGAATAGACCGACGCCCCCGCCTCGTTGACAACGGTGAGGATCGTCGGCTCCTTGAGCATCCGTTTGAAGAAGAGATGACTCTCCCGGGACGCCGTGCCGTTGCCGATCACCACGGCCTTGAGTCGGTGTTTCGCCATGAGCCCCTTAACGGTGACCTCGGCCTCTTCCACCCTCTCCTGGGGAGGGGTGGGGAAGATCGTCGTGTTCTCCAGGAGGGAGCCGGTCTCGCCGAGGGCGACGACCTTGCACCCTGTCCGGAATCCGGGATCTACTGCTAACAGGGGAATCGACCCCGCCGGAGAGGCGAGAAGAAGGTTCTCCAGGTTGGAGGCGAAGACCCGAATCGCCTCTTCGTCGGCCTTCTCTTTCATCTCCCCCCGAATCTCCAGCTCCAGAGAGGGGAAGAGGAGCCTGACGTAAGAGTCCTCAAGAAAGCGGCAAAGGAGCTCCCTTCGTGGGTGGGGGTCGGGGATGACCGCGGCGGCGGCCTTGCCGATCAACTCTTCCCTGTCCACGTCGATCTTGATCCTGAGAACCCCCTCCCTTTCCCCCCTTTCGGTAGCAAGGATCCGGTGGGAGGGAATAGTCCTAAGCGGTTCTTGGAAGTCGTAGTACTGCTCAAACTTCGAACGTTGCTCTTTCCACTCCGGAAGGGCCGAAACCGCGAGAGAGCCTCCCGTGGAGATCAGCTTTCTTAGAAGGGCGCGAAGGGAGGAATCTTCGTTGTAGAGCTCCGCGACGATGTGACCGGCTCCCTCCAAAGCCTCCTGGACCGAGGAGACACCCTTGGCGGTGTCGACGAAGGGGAGGGCCATGGCTTCCGCCTCCTCCTCCTCGCGAGGATCGAGGATGAGGAGGGCCAGGGGCTCAAGCCCCTTCTCCTTGGCTATGGTCGCCTTTGTCCTCCGTTTGGGTTTGTAGGGGAGGTAGAGGTCTTCGAGCTCGCTCTTTTCATAGGTGGCTTGAATCTTCTCCTTCAGCTCTTCGGTGAGCTTCCCCTGCTCGTCGATGGTCTTGAGAACGGTCGCCTTCCTCTCGTTGAGCTCCTTGAGGGATTCGTAGGCTTCCCGGATCTCCTCCACCTTCACCTCGTCCAGGCTTCCGGTCATCTCTTTCCTGTAGCGGGAGATGAAGGG
>JAMOAD010000060.1 GCA_023621955.1 Acidobacteriota bacterium | reverse complement strand
CTAGGCCTGCGCATGAGCCTCTTCCGGATGGAGGGGAGGGATCTGATCGAGACCGTGGCCAGCGGGAAGGCTTACCCCCGCTACATCTTCCGGAACATAGGCCGTTTCACCTTTCAGGGGGCTGAAGCCTCTCTGGTTTTGACCCCAAGCCCTCTCTGGAAGGTTCGCGGCGCCTACGGCTATCTCGACACAGGTGGGCTCACCAGGGGCAGGCCCGGTCATAAGGTAGACCTCTCCCTCGACATCGCTCCCCGTCGTTTCACCCTCTCTCTTCAGGGACAGTATCTGGCGGGTTACTACAAAGAGAACAACTCCCGGGGAGAGATCCCGACGGTCTTTCTCCTGAACGGGAGAATCTCCCTCCCCCTGGGCCGCAACTTCCAGGCAGTCGTGGACGGGAAGAACCTTTTTAACCGTGGCTACGCGCTTTTTGGCGAGTTCCCGGGTCTATCCGCGGGTCTCTACCCGATGCCTCGCAGAAGTTTCGCCTTGGGGGTGAGGTTTCAGGGTTTCTGAAACCATGAGGCCTGGGAGAGAACGGATCGAATGGAATTGCTGTGGCTAAGCGCACACAGAGAAACGCGGCCTACGGTGGAGGCGAAGGGGCATGGGCCTCGAAGGTGCTCCCCCTTTCACTAGCCTATGTCTTGAAGCGGTAGAGATAGAGAGCTTTTTCGGTGAAGAGAATCCCTTTCATGAGAGGAGGAAAAAGATGGGAAAAAGAGAGATTGAGAGAGTGGGCGGAGAGATTCTCGCCCTCGCTCTCCTGTTGTTTCTGGCTTCAGGGGCCTTGCTGGCTCAAGACGGTTGGCCCCGGATAGCCCAATCCAAAGATGGAACCCCTATCTCCTACGAAGTCTACGGTTCCGGAGAGCCGACTCTGGTCTTCATCCATGGATGGAGTTGTGACTCCCGGTACTGGCGCGCCCAGATCCCCTTCTTCTCGAAGGGGCACCGGATCGTTCTTCTCGACCTTGCCGGCCACGGCCACTCGGGGTCGTTAAGAACCCGCTATACCATGGCGTCTTTCGGCGAGGACGTCAAAGCTGTTACCGAGAGCGTAGGCGCCGCCAAGGTTATCCTGATCGGTCACTCTATGGGAGGCTCGGTGATCGCCGAAGCGGCCAGGCTCATGCCGGAGCGTGTCCTGGGCCTGATCGGGATTGATACTTTAGAGAACATCGAGTACCCTTTGACGGAAGAGGAGATGGCGAAGATGATCGCCCCTCTGGAGAAGGATTTTTCCTCAGGAAGCCGGAAGTTTGTGGAGGGGATGCTCTTGGCGGAAACGGATCCACTGCTTCGGGAGTGGATTCTGGCGGACATCTCGGCCGCCCCGCCCGCTGTCGCCCTGAGCGCGATGCGCGAGATGATGGGTCAGGCAATCACCGGCGAGGCCGCCAAGATCTTCGAGAAGATCCCCCTTCCGGTGGTGACGGTCAACGCCGACCTGTGGCCGATCAACTACGAGGGCAACCGTCGGCACATGCGCTCCTACGAGGCCATCGTCCTCAAGAAGGCCGATCACTTCCTCATGATGGACCGGAGCGAAGAGTTCAACAGTGCCTTGGAGAAGGCGATTCGAACCGTCGAAAAGCGCTGAAGGGGGAGGCGGAGAGGGGCTGTCCCCTTGTTAAACGCGGAAGGTTAGAGTCGGTATTCGGCTCCTTCAGCCGGGGGAGGTTGCCGCGTTTTGCGGCGTTGGGGTATACTTGATTCTCCTCTTCTCGGGGGAGAGGAACGGTCATCGAGTTTTGTGGAGAATAAATTAGGAGGAAACATGAAGAAAATGGTTCTTGCGACTCTCATGTTCGCCCTACCGGCATTGCTTATGGCCGACGGCGGAACAGGAACAAAGAGGGAGAAGCCCATGCTCAAAATCGGAGCCGTCGTTCACGGCTTCCAACTGGAAAAGAAAGAGTTTGTCAAGGAGATGGACGGGGAGTGCTATCTCTTCCGGCATCAGAAGAGCGGAGCCCGTCTTTTGAAGGTTGTTTCCAAGGACGACAACAAGGTTTTCAGCGTTGCCTTCAAGACGCCCCCTCCCAACGATTCCGGAACTCCTCACATCATGGAACATTCGGTGCTCAACGGGTCGGAGAACTTCCCCGTCAAGAGCCCCTTCGAGATTCTTGCCCAGGGGTCGCTCAACACCTTTCTCAACGCCATGACCAGCAGCGACTATACCATCTACCCTGTGGCCAGCCGCAACGACAAAGATTTTTTCAACCTGATGCACGTCTATCTGGATGCCGCCTACAAGCCGATGATCTACAAGGAACCCCGGATTCTCCAGCAGGAAGGGTGGCACTACGAGCTGGCCTCCCCGGAGAGCCCCCTGGTTTACAAGGGCGTCGTCTACAACGAGATGAGGGGTGCCTACTCCTCTCCGGAGCGTCAGTTGGACTTCCTGATGAGCAAGGCCCTCTTCCCGGACAACCAGTACGGGAACTCCTCGGGAGGGTACCCCGACGCGATTCCCCAGCTGACCTACGAAGATTTCAAGGCCTTTCACCGGAAGTATTACCACCCCTCGAACAGCTACATCTACCTCTACGGTAACGGGGATCTCGATAAAGAGCTGGCCTTCATCGACGCCAACTACCTGACCGGAATCGAGAAGATCACCGTGGAGAGTGCCATTCCCCTACAGAAGCCTTTGGCCGCGCCGGTTCTCAAGAAAGGGTTCTACGGAGTGCCCGAAGGGGCTCCCACCGCGGGGCAGACCTTTATCGCCCGGGGGAGCGTCTACGGCCGTAACACGGATCAGGAGTTCAATATCGCCATGAACATCCTGGCGGAAGCTTTGGTGAACAGCCAGGCCGCCCCTCTCCGTCTCGCCTTTCAAAAAGCGGGCATCGGTCAGGATATTTCCGCCTATACCGACGGTGTTCAACAGCCCAGTTTTCAGGTGACGGTGACCAACGCCGAAGCCGCCGATCTGGATCGTTTTGAGAGCGTTTACACCGATACACTGAAGGAGGTTGTCGCGAAAGGTTTCGACAGGACAACCCTGGAGGGGATCATCAACCGTCAGGAGTTCCAGCTGAGGGAGGGAAACGGCTCTTTCACCGGTATCGCCGGCGCCATGATGGCCTCTTCTGGGTGGCTCTTCGCCGATAACCCCTTCCTAACCCTCTCCTTCAACAAGGAGCTGGCGTCGATTCGTTCCAAACTTGACCAGAAATATTTTGAGAATCTTGTCGAGAAGGTTTTGTTGAAGAACACCCATGTCTGCACCGTTGTTCTCGAACCCAAACCCGGTCTCGAGAAAGAGTTGGCGGCCAACCTAGAGAAGAAGATGGCCGAGATCAAGGCGAAGATGAGTCCCGAGCAGATCGACACGATCGTGAAGCAAACCAAGGATTTGGTCGCCTACCAACAGCGCAAGGATGATCCGGAGCTTCTCAAAACGGTTCCCTTGCTGGAGATCGCAGACATCGAGAAGAAGCAAGAGGAGTTGCCCCTTAAGACAGAAACGCTGAACGGGGTTCCCCTCCTGCACATGGACACCTTTACCAAGGGGATCGTCTACCTGAACCTCTACTTCGACGCCGGCGCTCTGGACCAGGAACTGATCCCCTACGCCCAGCTCTACAACGAACTGGTGGGGATGATGTCCACCGACGCCCTGAACTACGGCGATTTGGAGAATCAGATCAACCTCCATACCGGCGGGATCTCCACCAGCCTCTACCCGGTGGCGCTCCACCGCGATGACGGCCTGATGAAGAGCTACATGCAGATGAGCGGCAAGGCCATGCCGGAGAAGCTTTCGAAACTGGCGGATCTGATGAAACAAGAGCTGCTCTCTTCCAAATGGGATGACGAGGCTCGGCTGAAGGAGATGGTTCTTCGGACCAAGGCTCAGTTCGAGCAGCGCTTGACCGCTAACGGCCTTGGTATCGCCAGAAACCGCCTCGCTTCTTACTTTTCTAACCGAGGCGCCTATCAGGATCTGATCTCCGGGTTCGGCTACTACCAGTTCTTGACATCCCTCTGCAAAGAGGCCGACATGAAGGCCCTCGCCGCTAAGCTTAAGGCGGTTCAGGAGAAGATCGTCAACCGGAACGGCCTGAAGGTTGGAATCACCTGTCAGCAGGAGCAGATGAAGGCCGTGAAAGAGGCCTTGCCAGCCCTCCTGGCGGCGTTCCCCCAGAGCGAATTGAAGGCCGTCGAGTATAAGTTCGCCAAGGAGCCTTTAAACGAAGGGTTCCAGGACGCCTCCAAGGTGCAATACGTTCTCAAGGGAGGTGATTACCGCAAGCTCGGCGCCCAGTACAGCGGAAAGATGGAGGTACTGAGCCAGCTCCTCTCCCGGGTCTACCTCCAGAATACCGTCCGAGTTCAGGGCGGCGCCTACGGCGGGTTCACCATGCTGGACGATTCGGGAATGATGTGCTTCGCCTCCTACCGCGACCCCAACCTGAAGGAGACGGTTCAAAACTATCTGGGAGCCGAAGGCTTCCTCTCGACGTTGACACTGGAAGAGAGAGAACTCCGCCGTTTGATCATCGGGACCATCTCCGATTGGGACCAGCCTCTCGATCCCAACCAGAAGGGCCAGGTGGCGGTGAACCGTTCTCTGCGCGGTTTGTCCCAGGAAGAGTTGCAGAAGAACCGGGACGAGATTCTGAGCACAAGCGTCGAAGACTTGAGGGCTTTCTCCTCCCTGGTGAAAGAGATCATGGGGCAGGGTTATCTCTGTGTCGTCGGCAATGAGAAGAAGATCGAGGAGCAGAAGGAGCTTTTCAAGAAAATCCTCTCCCTCCGGCAGTAAGAGTCTTCAGAGATCGAGAGGGAACCGGCTCAGCCGGTTCCCTCTCCTGTTTTTCCTCACTTTAAGGCGATAACATCGAAGGCTCCTTCCACCGTTTGCCCCTTGTCCGGGCTCAGAATCCCTGAAGATTCCGGGGAAGGGGGAATGTCAGGCTCCTGTGAAGATAGGGGGGGATCTCTCCCTTGACTTGCTGCCCCTGGCCGGAGACATCGGCGTAAGCTACTTGTCGGAGTTTTGCTCGACCTGGAGGGCTCCGGTTTTCCAAGCGTCTACTGATGGGTGCTCGAACAGAACCTCAGGGTATGACGCTTCTACGTGAGGAACCGATGGCAGCGCCATGGAGATGAGTGGGCCTGCGACATCCTGGGCCAAGATACGTTACACCCTCTCTTTCAGCGGTTCTGGCAGATGAAGGGAGAAGAGGGCCTTTTAACCTTAAGGGATGAAAGGAACCGGCGGTCCGCCGTGGACTCTTCTCTCCGCCCTCTTAAACTCCAGAGCCACGGGTTGTGGACTTGACAAAGAACCCCGCAAAGACTAACCTTGTGAAGATTGTCGCCTCTGAAAAGGCCTAAAAAGCTTTTTGAAAGCATAAGATAGAAAGCAGAAAGCAATTAATTGCGCTAAAAGTATGTTAATTATTGTTTCTAAATGATATTAAATAGATATAAGTATCGTTATTACGGTATAAACAAAAATATTCATGGGGTTTCCTTGGGCCGAAGAGTCGAGGATCGTGCCCCTGGGAGAGGAAAAGGATGAAACAATCTAAGGCTTTGATTCAAACCCTTCGTGAGGTTCCTCGGGACGCCGACGTCATCAGCCAACAGCTGATGATCCGCGCCGGTATGATTCAGAAGTTGGCCGCCGGAATCTACGACTATCTCCCTCTGGCCTACCGAAGTATCAAGAAGTTCGAGGCCATCGTTCGGGAGGAGCTGGAGAGGGATGGTTGCCAAGAGCTCTTGATGCCTGCGGTCCAACCGGCCGAACTCTGGCAGGAGAGCACCCGTTGGTCTTTCTACGGTAAAGAGCTTCTCCGCTTCCAGGACCGCAAGGGTGCCGATTTCTGCCTTGGACCGACCCATGAAGAGATCATCACCGACATCGTGAGACGGAATATCAAGAGCTATAAACAGCTTCCTATCAACCTTTTCCAGATCCAGGGCAAGTTCAGGGATGAGATTCGGCCCCGTTTCGGCCTCATGCGGGGGCGTGAGTTCATCATGAAGGACGGCTACTCCTTTCACGTAGACGACGCCTGCGCCGATCGGGAGTATTGGAAGATGTTCGAAGCCTACAAACGGATCTTCGGACGGTTGGGAGTCAAGTTCCGCCCCGTAGAGGCCGACAGCGGAGCCATCGGTGGGAGCTTCACCCATGAGTTCCATGTTCTGGCCGGGAGCGGTGAGGACGCCATCCTCAGCTGCGACAGCTGCGAATACACCAGCAACATCGAGAAGACGGAAGCCCCGAAGCTTCCCTACCCCCATGGGGACGAGACTGAGCTCCCCCTGAGGGCCGCCCACTTCCAAACCCCCGGGATCATCGCCATGGAGGAGCAGGCCAAGGCCTTCAAGGATGAAAGCCACAACGGCCTTCCCCTGACCCATGCCAGCAAGTTCTACCTCTACCGTGCCACCAAGGGAGGGGAGACCTGGGACCTGGGCCTCATCCTTCGAAGCGATCATGAGCCCAACGAGGTCAAGCTCCGGAATCTCTTGGGGGCGGACGCCTTGGAACTGGTTCCCCTGGAGGAGGCGGAGGCCCTGGCGGGGTGTAAATCCGGCTTCATCGGCCCCGTGGAGCTCAAGGTTCCCATCTATGGGGATCGAAGCTTGGAGGGGGCTTTCAACCTGACCTGCGGGGCGAACAAGACCGACTTCCACCACTTCGGGTTCCTTCCCAGCAGGGACCTCTCCGATTTCAAGGGCTTCTTCGACTTGCGCAAGGCCGCCGAAGGTGACATCTGCCCCCGTTGCGGAAAGGGACATTTTCAGGCCTTTCGCGGCATTGAGGTCGGCCAGGTCTTCAAGTTGGGGACGAAATACTCCCTCTCCATGGGCTGCAACTACCTGGACCAGGAGGGGAAGGAGCACCCAATGATCATGGGGTGTTACGGCATCGGCATCACCCGCACCGTAGCCGCGGTGATCGAGCAAAACTACGACGACGACGGGATCGTCTGGCCCTGGCCGGTTGCCCCCTACCAAGTCCACCTCCTCAACCTTGATCCCGGCAACGGAGAGGTTATGGAACTCTCCAACCGGTTGGAGAAGGAGCTGGAGGAGGCGGGGTTCGAGGTTCTTCACGACGACCGGGAGGGGATGAGCCCGGGCGTTAAGTTCAAGGACGCCGACCTCTTGGGCTTCCCCCTACGCCTGACCGTGGGGGCTCGGGGACT
>JAMOAD010000006.1 GCA_023621955.1 Acidobacteriota bacterium | reverse complement strand
CTTTCGTTGGCCAAGAAAAGGGTCATCAAGGATCTGGCCCTCCAATTCTTTACGGTCTTCGCCGTCATGGCGATCTACATGATCATCGTCAGACAGGCCTTCCGGAGGGTGATCTCCCTGGGAAGCGTGGTGATGTACTACCAGGCGTTTCAGCAGGGGCAGAACTACCTTCGCGATCTCTTTCTCGGCGTGGCCAACCTCTACGAAGACGCCCTCTTCCTCCAGAACCTCGATGAGTTTCTTCTCTTGAAAGCGGCTCCAACGGAGCAACCAACCCCTACGGTTCCCTCGGCATCCCCCTCAGGCGACGGCGAGATTCTCTTCCGGGACGTAGGATTCCGCTACCCTGGAAGCGATCACTACGCCCTGAGAAACCTCTCTTTCACTCTTCCGGCGGGGCAGAAGTGCGCCTTTGTCGGAGAAAACGGCTCGGGTAAGAGTACCATCGTTAAGCTTCTGCTCAGGCTCTACGACCCCCAGGAGGGGAGTATCCTCCTGGACGGCAAGGATCTGAGGGAGTGGGATCCTAAGACCTTGAGAGGGCGGATCGGAGTCCTCTTTCAAGATTTCTTCCGTTTCCAATCGACACTGAAGGAGAACGTCTGGTTCGGAGAGTGCGGCAAGCCCATCGACGAGGCGAGGCTAGAGGGAGCTCTGAAGATGGCCGGAACGGACGAACTCGTGGAGGGGTTGCCCTGCAGAGACGAAACCTTCTTGGGCAAGTGGCTCGAGGAGGGAGCGGAGCTGAGCGGCGGGGAGTGGCAGAAGGTTGCCTTGGCCAGGGCCTTTTACCGGGATTCCTCGGTGGTGATTCTCGACGAGCCAACCAGCGCCTTGGACGCCGGGGCCGAACATGACCTCTTCGAGAGACTCTACCGTCTGACCGAAGGGAGAACATCCCTCTTTATCAGCCACCGCTTCTCGACGGTGCGCAGAGCCAACAGAATCTTTGTCCTCGAAGAGGGTCGGCTTGTGGAGGAGGGGAGCCATGAAGAGCTCATGGCCTTGGACAAGAGGTACGCCAGGCTCTTTAACCTCCAAGCCTCCAGCTACCGCTGATCCGTTATCTCAACCCTTTCCCGCGGACTCTCTCCAGGTTCCCCGCTTTTCAAGGAAGAGATGACCATGGCCGCCAACATGAGTGCGCATCCCAAAAGGCCGCGAACGCCCATGGACTCCCCGAGGATCAACCATCCCCCCAGGAGGGCGAAGGGAGATTCGAGGCTGAGGATCAGGGCGGCATGAGAGGGCGGTGTTCTCTTTTGGGCGACGATCTGGAGGGTGTAGGCGACTCCGATGGAGAGGAACCCTCCGTAGAGGAGGGGAACCCACCCCTGAGGCGATGAGGGGAAGAGCCGCTTTTCGAACAAGAGGGAGGAGGCAAGGCTCAGAACGGAACAGAGCGAGTACTGGAGAACGGCCAGCTTCAATGGGGGAAAGAGCCGGGAGAAACGGTCTACAAGAAGGATGTGGACAGCCCAGAAGAGAGAGGAGACGAAGACCAGGATATCCCCGCGGTTAAAGCCTCCCCGAATATCGCCTCCTACCAAGAGGTAGAGGCCCAAGAGGGCTAGGAGTACGGCGGGGATAGAGGCTTTCTCTTTCCTCTTCGTTACAAGCAGGGAGAAGAGGGGGACGAAGAGGATGTAGAGACCGGTGAGGAAACCACCACGGCCGGCGGAGGTGCTCTCCATTCCTACCTGTTGTAGGGATGCGGCCAGAAAGAGAGCGGACCCGCAGAGGCCTCCCCCGAAGAGGAGGGACCGTCGGGAGGGAAGGGGCTCCTTCCTGAAGAGGGGGATCAGGGAGAGGGCGCCTAGGGCGAAACGGATGGCGTTGAAACCGAAGGGGCCCTGAAACTCCATTCCCGCCCTCTGGGCGACGAAGGCGAAACCCCAGATTCCGGAGGCCAAGAGGAGAAGGAGGTCTGGCAGACGAGGTGTGAGCTCTTTTCTCATGGTCTAAGCTTCGGGTCAAGAGGGTCGATCTGTTGACAGAGGACCATGACCATGATGGCCGGGGTCATCGTTCCTTGCGACCTGCCGACGCTTTCAAGAGAAAGGCACAACACCTGTCAACGGAAAACCTGTGAGCCTTCATGAAACCTCCTCTCCCTGAGAGTACAGCAAAGTGGATTCGTTTTGCAAGCCTGCTCTTGACAGCAGAGGCGCAGGAAGGCATTCTAAAGGTGAAAATGGGAAAAACCTCCTGGACTCTCGATGGCTCCTCCCTGGGGTGTCCCCTGGCGGCTGGGCTGATGGTCCATCATAAGGTGTTCGACCGAGGGGGCCGACGAAAGGGAGCATTTCCAGGATGATCGGCTTGAGAGAAGAGGCTGTGCGCAGGGATCTTCCCGGTGTTTCTCTCTCCAGTGGGGTGGTTCAGCTTCGATCTTCCCGGAGGCTCCTCTTCGGCATCCTCTTCTCCTCCTTTCTCTTCTTGGGGCTCTCTCTCTTCCTTTGGTACCAGAGGAGTTGGGAACAGGCGGTAACGATCTTTCACAATTTCGTCTATTCGAGGCCTCTCCTCCTTCTGGTCAACGAGAGCCTTTCGAGCTGGGGGATGTCCACCATCGCCTTGATATACGCCTTTGCCCTCTTCCGCTCCCTAAAAGCAAAAGGGGATTACCGGGATCTTCCGGTTTACCTTCTCGTCCTCGTCTCTTTCCTCTCGGCCGCCGTGGCGGGCCATCTCTTGAAACTGATCATCGCCCGCCTCCGTCCCGCGGTGGAACTCTCAGACCGGATCGTTCTGCATCAGCTCTCTTCGACCTCCTCTTTCCCTTCTGGCCATACCACAAACAGCATGGCCCTGGCTCTTCCCTTCCTCTTGATGGCCACCGGGAAGGAGCGCCTGACCAGGTGGGTGAAAGGGACCGTCTTGGTCGTCGCTTGCGGGGTCGCCTACTCTAGAATCGCCCTTCAGAGGCATTTTCTCAGCGACGTCTTGGCGGGAGTAGGAGTGGGCCTTCTCTTCCTCTACCTCTCCGTAGAAGGGTGCAACGCTCTCCAAAAAAAGAGGCCTCAGAGCTGGGAGAGGCTTCTGGCGAACCCCGGTTATCTTCCCTACCTCTTCCTTCTCTTGGCGTTGCTCCTCGGCTTCGTCTCCTTCTAAGGGTCGCTCAGGGGCGTTTGAGGAAGAGAGGCTGGGTCATGGCGGTCTCTCCGTTGGAGGAGATCACCTTGGCCCTGACGTAGGTCTCCCCTCCTTCGGGGGCATAAGAGGGCGTGAGGGAGAGATCCTCTCTGAGAACCTTCCCATCCTTCCCGATAAAGAGGGTCGTGTACTTTTCATCGTCTCTAGCTTGAATCTTGAGGGAGTAGAGCCTCTGCGTGGCGGAGACATCCTCTAGGGTGACTCCCGTGGAAAGGTAGAAATCCCCTCTCTCAAGGCTCTTCCTGATGGCCTGGGGTGACAACTCTTCCGCTCGGACCATGATCCATCCCTTGCCGGGGTAGGAGAGGCTCGGAAGAAACTCTCCTAGATAGTCGTGGGTGTCGTCGGAAGCGGTTCCGTAAATCTGGAATCCCTTGGAGAGCAGGTCATCCCAGAGCCCTTCGGTTCCCCTGCTTCCTCCCGCCGGGAAGTTGTTGCTGTCCCGGTTGTAATTGATAATCTCCATGAGCGTCAAGCCCTTGAGTTGTCCGATCTCTGAGGAGGTAAGGCTCCAGCGCCAGAGGGGATGGTTGAGCTGGACCAGAGCGCTTGTGGCGAGGGCGTTGTCGATATCCTTCTGGAGAATCTCCACAGAGCTCTTTCCCTTCGAGGGCATGACCGGGGTCGTCGCGAAGAGGGCGATGGTGTGGAGCCTCTGTTTGGCCAGGCTGTTCGTGATCTCTTCGCCTGGAAGGACCAGGAAGTCGTCCCGGGGGTCTACGTCGAGCCGAGCCACCTCTGTGAGGGAGTTATGGTCGGTTATGAAGAGGAAGTTGTAGTCATGGTCGTAGTACCAACGCACAACCCTGCGGGGAGTTTCGTTCCCGTCGGAGAGATTCGTATGGGTGTGGAGGTTGCCCTTGTACCACTTGGAAGCCTCTTGACCGGAGAGGGAGAAAGAGAGGAAGAGAAGGATGAGGAAGAAAGACCTTTTCATTGGACACCTCCTGTAGAGAATCCATTATACTCCACATTACCCAGAGAGATGTCTGAAACGGGCTAAGATGGACCATGTGTGGGAGACACGACTATTCAGCTTCCCAGGGAGAGGCTTCTCTTCAAGACGGTAAAGGGTGAGGTTGTGGAAGGCCAATGATGGATTCAAATTTTTCTACATCCAAAGACAATCAGGATCCTTGAAAAACACCTGCCAAGGTGGGAAAATCGAATATCTAGCGGTTTCTTGAAAATCGTCAGGGAAAGGAAATCCCGGCAAAAAGGAGCAACCCCCGACATGGATCTCAGAGAACGGTGTAGCAAACTCTACCTCGCCTCGACTCCCTTACAAAGGCTGTGGTATCTGCCACATTTGGGATACAAGTTGCAACTTCCGGAGATCCTCTTTGTTCCTCTCTTCTTATCGGCGCTGGGGAACATCAGAAGAATCTTTCATCGAAGTGCTTGGAACGTATTGGATCTTTTCATACTGCTCTGGCCGGTCGCCACATTGCTTCCCTCTCTCCAAAGCCGTCTAAACCTTCAAAACATCATAGATGCGGCCGGTGCCGTCTACCTTGTCCTCCTCTACTTTTCCGTCCGGTTGGCCATGAGCGAACGCATGCGGGCCAGCCTTCATGAGATTATCGTCCTCACGTCAACCTTGGCCGCCCTCATGGGAATAGTCGGTTGGTCGCTCTATACACTCCTGAGAATCGTCACTCCTCTGGTGATCGTTCGGCCCTATCCCTATTTTGGGAAGATGGCCCAAGCGTGCGCCTTCACTGCCACCCCTAACATGTTGGCCAGTTTTCTCATGATGGGGATTGTTTTCCACCTCTCCAACAGTCTGGCGAACCGGGAACGGCCCCCCCGTTTCTGGAAGGTCACTTTTATCATTCTCTCACTTGGGTTCATCCTCACCTTTTCCAAGACCTTGTTGTGCCTCATCCCGGGAGTATGGATCGTTCTCCACCTCAACAGCGGTAACCACGGTTTCGGAAATCAGATTCTCAAGAGCAGGGCGGTCGCCCTGTTCGTCATCACCGCCTCGTTCTTCGTGTACGCACTGGGCACTCACTTCGTCATCACTTCGACGGATCCGGAAAAGGTTGGTGCTCTGGTCAAAGAGAGTTACATCTCTGATCAACCCCTCTGCCAAGTAACGATCATGCAGAAGCAGTATGGGTTGTATCAGACGAACTACCTTCATAACAAGAGATCCAGTATCCTGGCCCTCAAGCAAAGTAGAGGTTGGGGCGTCGGCGCCGGGAATTATAATGCCTTCATTGGCGGCTTGCAGGCCCGGAACATGCACCCAAGAACATTCCCAAAATGGGATCCCCATTCAACACCTTTTGGTGCATTGGCTGAACTTGGGGTCTTTGGCTTCCTCGTGGTCATGGCTCTTTGGCTCTCATCGGGAATCCTCATCTACCGCAACCTCCAAAGAAAGCCCACCGCCACCATCTGGTCATACGCCCTTGCCGGCCTCTTCGTTGCCATCACCATGGAAGCCTTTGTAACAGACATCATGAACTTCCGGCACTACTGGTGTCTGCTTGCCATGACCCGGGAGCTCACCAACAAGGGTTCATGAGAGTCATAGAGTTCCCCCATTCCCAAAGGTCTGCTTAGCGGGTTGGGCAGACCAAGGCCGGGAGAGAGAAGTTTCGCGAAAAAAAAAGGCGGGCTCCCTTAGGGAGCCCGCCTTCGGTCGGTAGGACCTTATTTCATGAATGGGTATCCGTAATCCGTGGGAGAGACGAAGCTCTCCTTGATGGTACGGGGGCTTGTCCAGCGGATCAGGTTGAGGAAGGATCCAGCCTTGTCGTTGGTGCCGCTCTGTCTGGCGCCGCCGAAGGGCTGCTGGCCGACCACAGCTCCCGTGGGTTTGTCGTTGATGTAGAAGTTCCCGGCGCTGTGACGGAGCTTCTCGTAAGCCTTGTGGACGGCGACTCTGTCCTTGGCAATGATGGAACCGGTCAAACCGTAGGGGGAGGTCTTGTCGCAGATTTCGAGGGTCTTCTCGTACTCCCCGTCGGGATAAATGTAGGCGGTGAGCACAGGGGCAAAGATCTCTTCCCTCATGGTCAGATAGTCGGGAGTCTTGGCCCGGATCACCGTGGGCTCGACGAAGTAACCGACCGACTTATCCCCTTTGCCTCCGATGACGATCTCGGCATCGGGACTCTTGCTGGCGTGGTCGATGTAGGCCATGGTGGCGTCGAAGCTCTTCTCGTCGATCACGGCGTTGAAGAAGTTGTGAAAATCTCTGGGATCACCGGTACGGGTCTTGATGTCGGCGACCATCGCCTCCATGGCGGAGAAGACGGTGGAGGCCAGTGAACCGGGGAGGTAGACTCTTGAAGCGGCGGAACACTTCTGCCCCTGGTACTCGAAAGATCCTCTGACCAGGGCGACGGCCACTTCCTGTGGATCGGCGGAGGGGTGGACGAAGACGAAGTCCTTACCTCCGGTCTCTCCCACAAGGCGGGGGTAGGAGTTGTTGTTGTCCAAGTTTTCTGCGACGGTTCTCCAGATGGAGTTGAAGGTCTTTGTGGAACCGGTGAAGTGGATGCCTCCCAAGTGGGGACTCTTGAGGAGAACGCCGCTCAGGGTGGAACCGGAGCCGGGGACAAAGTTGATAACCCCGTCGGGGAAACCGGCTTCCTGGAAAAGTTTCATCAGGTAGTACCCGGAGAGCAAGGCCGTAGAGGCAGGCTTCCAGATGACGGTGTTTCCCATGAGGGCCGGCGAGGTTGTAAGGTTGCCGGCAATGGAGGTGAAGTTGAAGGGAGTGATGGCGAAGATGAACCCTTCCAAAGGCCTGTACTCGACCCGGTTCCAGGTTCCGTTGGAGGAGAGGGGCTGCTGGGAGTAGATCTCCTCAAGGAAGGAGGGGTTGTAACGGAGGAAGTCGGCGATTTCGCAGGCCGAATCGATCTCCGCCTGGAAGGGGTTCTTGCTCTGGTTGAGCATGGTGGCTGCGTTAAGAATGTATCTGTACTTATGGGTGATCAGATCCGCGGCTTTGAGGCTGAGAGCGGCCCTCTCTTCCCAGGGAAGGCTTTCCCAAAGGACCTTGGCCTCCATGGCCGTCTCTATGGCTATCTTCACCTCTTTCTCACC
>JAMOAD010000301.1 GCA_023621955.1 Acidobacteriota bacterium | reverse complement strand
TCGCTCTCCTGTTCCAGATAGGCCTTGAGGTAACGGTTGTTGTAGAGGCCCGTGAGCTCGTCGATGATGGAGAGGTTCGCCGATTCGTAGAGCCTGAGGAAGGTGGTGAAGAGAACGTCCAGCATTTCCAGAATCTCTTTCTTCCTCTCCTCTCCCGTGGACTCCTCGAAGGAGAGCACCAGGTAGGCCCTCTGGTAGTCGTTCTCGCCCCTGAGGGGGATCACGGTCTCCGCGCCGACGGAGTTGGATTCCGCCGTGGTGGGAGAGCTCTCCGAGAGGGGTGAGGCCTGGAGGGATTGACGGCGGAAACCCTGGGGGGTCAGGGAAAACTCCCAGAGCTCGTCGCCGATGTTGTAGAGGAACCGAAGGGAGGAGACGGGAAAGGTGTCGGTCGCCTTCCTCATGATGTTCTCGAGGAGGGATTCGAGATTCTCCGTGTGAATCTGGGTACGGAGGGTATCGAAGAAGAAGCGGAGGAGTGAGCTCATTTTTCGTAGATAATGATCTTCCGTTCGATCGTGCTTTCGGCTCCCGAAAGATTGCGTGCTTTGATAGAAACCGTGTGTTCTCCTATAGACATGAATTTAAGAATATACATGAAACTACCGGAGTGGTCTACAGGAACTTCACTTCCGTTGATAGTCAACCGGATTCCCAGATCCGTCTTCCCTTTGACGATGACGATGTTCCCCGAGGGTTCCAGGGGAGCCGTCAGCTCCAGGGGAGGAGGGGTCTTCCAGAGTTGGAGGGTCTGGACGAGATCCTTGAGGTCGTAGGAGAAGGTCTGGGAGGGATTTCCCTCCACGCCGGCGCCGTCCACCGCCTTCACGTTCCAGAAGACCGGGGACCTGTGAAAATCGTAGAGGGAGAGGGAGGTGAGGGGCTGGGAGGTCTTGATCACCTGGGCCTCAGAGAAGAGGGTGTCGTAGGAGAGGGAGAGGAGGTAGGATGCCGCCTCCGGAACCGGTTGCCAGCGGAAAGAGATGTTGATGCCGTCCCGCAGGCCGATGATCTTCTGATCCTCCGGGGAGATGAGCTTCGGAGAGGGAAGAAGGGGGGTGCGACCGACAAAGCCGTCGGGCCGGAAGGTGAAGGATGTTCCCAGGGAGAGGGGGGTGGTGTTCCCCGCGGAGGCGCAGTCGCCTCTCCCGCTGAGAAGGCGGACCTCCAGTTGTTCCAAGGTCGTGGCCTTCTTCTCATCCCGGGGGAGCGTCCGAAGGAGGGCCGATCCGTGGAGGGAACAGCGGTAGTTGTTCCACAGGATCGTCGTGACCGAGGCGTCGTCGGATCGGAAGCGGAGGCTTCCCTGGCGGAGGGTGAGGGAGGGCGGGTTGATCAGGAGCTCCCCGGCGGGGAGAAGCTCGATCTCTTCCCCCGCAGGAAGAACGATCAGGGCCGTTCCGTTCTGGGAGGTCCTCAGGAGGGAGTTTCCCGAGAGGGTCTGGGGGTACCCTTTCAGGGGAGTGGAACCCAGGGAGACCTCCCCCTGAAAGAAGAGGAGTGTCGGGCGGGAGGGTTCTACGGGAGGGGAAGGAGGGGTCCGAAAAAAGACCCAGCCCGCGAAGACTAGCGCCAGGAGCGCAATGGGGATGCTGGCCAGGAGGTAGAGGCGCAGCGATTCTTTCATCTTCTATGATAACAAAATTAAGGGGAAAAGAGAAGATAGGCCGGTGTTGACTGAGGCCGGACTTTACATTTTTTCCGGCCTGTTCTATCCTTCATTCATGAAACTACGTATCCAAGGCCCTTCACGTCTCTGCGGAGAGTTGACCGTGTCGGGGGCGAAAAACTCCGCCCTTCCCGCCATGGCCGCCTCCCTCCTTACGGATTCCCTCGTTCTCTCCAACGTCCCCGAGGTTCAGGACATCCTCTCCATGGGGGAACTGCTCATGGGGATGGGCAAGACCGGGCGCCACGAAGGGGACCACTGGGTCCTCGAAGGTTCCCGTCTCCACTCCTGCGAGGCCTCCTACGAGCTGGTCAAGAAGATGAGGGCCTCCATCCTCGTCTTGGGGCCCCTGTTGGCCCGGTACGGGGAGGTTAAGGTCGCCTACCCGGGAGGATGCAACATCGGCGCCAGGCCCGTGGACCTTCACATCGAAGGCCTCAAGAAGATGGGGGCCAAGATCGATGTGGAACACGGGACCATCCACGCCACGGCGCGGCGGCTTCAGGGAACGGAGATCCACTTCGACAAGGTCACCGTCACCGGGACCGAGAACCTTCTCATGGCCGCCACCCTCGCCCAGGGGACCACGGTGATCAACAACGCCGCCCGGGAGCCCGAGGTGACAGACCTGGTCAGGCTTCTCAAGAAGATGGGGGCCCGGATCGGAGGGGAGGGGAGCGACACCCTGGTGGTGGAGGGGGTGGAGAGTCTCGGCCCGGCGGAGCACAGGATCATCCCCGACCGGATCGAGGGGGGAACCTTCTTCGTCCTGGGGGCGCTCTGCGCCGACGAGCTGGTCGTGCGCAACCTTGAGCCCCTCCATCTCAAGAGCCTCCTCTCCAAGGCCGGAGAGGCGGGTGTCTCTTTCACCCAGGAGGCGGATCTGATCAGGGTCAAACGGTGCTTGTCCCTGAAGCCCCTGGACCTGGAGACTCAGCCCTATCCGGGGTTCCCCACGGACATGCAGGCCCAGTTCATGGTCCTTCTGACCCAGGCCGAAGGCCGTTCCCTGATCAGAGAGACCATCTTCCCAGGCCGTTACCACCACGTGGACGAACTCCTCCGCCTGGGGGCGTCCCTGAAGAAGAGGGAGAACGGGGAAGTGATGGTCTCCGGGCCGACACCCCTCTCCGGGGCGGAAGTCACGGCGACGGACCTGAGGGCCTCGGCGTGCCTCGTCATCGCCGGTCTCCTGGCCTCCGGCGTGAGCGTGGTCAACGACATCCACCATCTCGAGAGAGGGTACGAACGTCTGGTGGACAAGATCCGAAGCGTCGGCGGCGACGTCGGCTACCTTCTCTAAGGAGAGACCCATGCAAGAGTGTGTGTTTTGCCGAATCGCTCGGGGGGAGATCCCCGTGCAACTCCTCTGGGACACCCCCGCCGTCGCGGCCTTTCGGGACGCCAACCCCCAGGCTCCGATCCACATCCTGATCGTCCCCAAGAAGCACATCCCTTCCTTGGACGCCCTGCAGGAAGAGGATGGGGCTCTCGTGGACGAGCTCTTCAAAGCCGCTCGGGAGTTGGCCCGTCGGGAAGGTTGCGCCGAGAGAGGGTACCGGGTTGTGATCAACACCGGAGCCGACGGCGGCCAGACCGTTCCCCACCTCCACCTTCACCTCATGGCCGGAAGGGAGTTCGGATGGCCCGCGGGGTGAACCCCTTTCGAAGAGCCCTCCTCCTGCTCCTTCTCTTCCTCGGAGCCTTCCCCACACTGAGGGGGGAATCCCCTCTGCGGATCGGTGTCGGAACCGCCCTGGGCTTCCACTCTAACTCCCTCTACCGGAGCCTCTACGGGAGGAACTCCTTCGGATGGCGTCTCTCCCTAGGTGCCTCTCCCAAGGAGGGTCTCGAGGTGGGGGTGATCGGGGGACGCCACACCGACCATGGCCTGAGAAGCTTCTCCCGGGAGAACCTCTCCCTGCGGGTCGATTCCTACGGCTTCTACCTGAAGGTGGAACCGCTCTCCCTCCTCATGCCCGACTACCTCTTCAAGCTCTCCCCTTACATCCAGGTCAACCCCCTGCGCCACCGCTACCGGGAGGAGGTCGACCACGGAAGGGCCACCTCCGGATCCTTTTGGAAGGTCGGCGGCGGCCTTGGCCTTCTGGTTCCCCTGGGCTCCCGGGGAAGGCTGGGGACCGGGTTGCGGTGGGACCAGTGGGAGACCCCCACTCCCCTCTCCCCCTCCGGGAGTGTGGACATCGCCCCCCTGGCTTGGGAGCTGATCCTCTCCTTTTCCCTTTGAACATGGGCCTCTTCCGTTTCGTCACCATCGACCGTTGCGGCTCCACGAACACGGAACTCCTGGACCACCCCGAGCTCTATCCCCCCTACACGGCCCTGAGGGCTCTCGTCCAGACCGCGGGGAAGGGAAGATGGGGGAGGAGATGGGCCGACGTGGGTGTCGATCAGGGGTTGGCCTTGAGCCTCCTCTTCCCCCTGGAGAACTCGGAGGACCCCTTTCGCATCCCCCTCCTCTCGGTTCTGGGGGTTCACAGGGTCCTGAGGAGGAGGGGCGTGGAGAGCCGTTACCGCTGGCCCAACGATCTCTACGTCCGGGGGCGGAAGATCTGCGGCATCCTGAACGAGGCACGGTTCTGCGGGGAGAAGGGCCTCTTCGTGACGGGGATCGGCGTCAACGTCAACCAGCAGGAGGAGGACTTTCCTCCGGAGGTTCGGGAGAGGGCCCTCTCCCTGAAGATGCTCTCCGGGAGGGAGGAGGACCCGGGGCGAATCGCCGGGGAGGTGGTCGACGAGATAGAGGGGATGGTGCGGGAGGGGGTGAGCAGGGAGAGGGCGGTGGTCTCCCTGGAGCCCCTCTGTGACATCTCTCCCGGAGAGGCCGTGACACTCAGGCTTCCCCTGAACCGCTCCGTGACGGGTCTCTTCCTGGGGCTGGGGAGCCGGGGGGAGCTGAGGGTGAAGGCAGAAGGGAGGGAGCTCCTCCTCAGCGAAGGCGAAGTGGAGAGGGTCGTAAGATGAGAATCCTGGCCCTGGACCGGGGAAACTCCTCCCTCAAGGCCGCCCTCTTTGAGGACGGCCGCCTCTTGGCCTGGTCCCTGGACCGGAAGGGGAACCGGATTCCCCATTGGGAGGCCGACCTTTCGGTGGTCTCCTGGGTCGGTGCCCGGGGGCCCTTACCGGAGAATCTTCCCCCTCCGATTTCCATTATCCAGGCGGAAAAGACGGGGATCCCCCTGGGCTACGGTGACCCCGGAAGCCTCGGGAGCGACAGGGTGGCCGCCCTCTACGGCGCCTTGCGGATCTACGGTCCCGGGTGTTTAGTCGTGGATTTCGGCACCGCCGTCACCGTCGATTCTCTCTCCTTCGATGGCGTTCATCGCGGGGGAGGAATCTTTCCGGGCCCGGACCTGATTCTCAAGAGCCTGAACACCGGAACCTCCGGGGTCAGAGCCGAAGGTTGGTCGCTACTCCCCAGGCTGGGAACCACCACCCGGGAGTGTGTCCTCTCCGCCATCACCTACGCCCTCTCCGGAATGGTCCGGGGCTATCTCGGGGAGCTCGCCCCTCTTCCCAAGCTGATCCTGACGGGAGGCGGGTGCCGGGAGTGGCTCCCCCTCTTCCCCGAAGGGGTCTACGATCCATTCCTGGTTCTCAAAGGCCTGGAGCTCTATGGAAGAGAACGGCTCTGACGGGCTTGACCTCTACCTCTACGAGGTGGCCATGGCCTTCCTCGAGATGACCGGGAGGGGGTGCTTCCTCTCTCCCCTGGAGCTGGCCCTGGTGGAGTCCTGGAGGGAACGGGAAATTCCCATGGCCGTCCTGGGAAGAGCCTTTCGGAAGGCGGGAGTCGGACCGGGGAGGCCCTCCTCTCTGGTCTCCCTGAAGAGGTGGGTCGAGAAAGAGGATCGGTTGCGAAAGAGGGGCAAGCTGGCCGCCTCCGCGCCCCTCGCCGAAGAGGACGCCTTGAGGGAGAGGCTCGAGGCGATCTCGGAGGAGCGGTTCCGGGAGCTCTACCGCTCTTTCCTGGCCGAACCCCGGAGCGAGGAGGAGAGAGGCGCCTTCGACGAGGGGATAGACGGCAGGCTCTTCGAACTCTACGCCCCTTACCGGTGGGAGGAGATCTGCCGGGAGTGGAGCGAGAGGTACCCCTACCTGATCGTCTCCTCCGCCGACCAGGAGGAGCGGCTCAAGAGAAAGTACTTCCTCCTCCGGCTCCGGGAGGAGGGGGGGCTCTTCCGGATGGCCGGACTCTGAGGGCGCTTGTCAAGGAGGGGGGATTGCGGTTAAAATCCCCTATGCAGAATCCATCCTCCCCCTCCTGGCAGAGGGAACTCTTCCGATACTCCTTCATGAAGAGGGAAAAGGTCGCCCTTCTCCTGAAGCACCTTCCCCACAGGGACCGCTCCTGCCGTGTCGTGGACCTGGGATGCCGCCAAGGGGTCGTCTCCCTGGCCCTCAGCGAGAAGAGCGGAGGGAGCTGGGTCTTCGCCGATGTCGACCCCCGCCCCCTAGGTGAGGCCCGCAAGGTCCTCGGCGACCGGATCGTCCTGGTCGGCGAGCGCCTTCCCTTTCCGGACGACAGCTTCGACGTCGTCCTCTGCCTCGACCTTTTGGAACACGTGGTCGACGACCGGCTCCTGATGGCCGAAGTGGCCAGAATCCTCAAGCCCTCTGGGAGGGCCTACCTCTCGACTCCCCGGAGCGGGGGGTGCCTCTTCCCACGCCTGCGCCGGCTCTTCGGTCTCACTCCGGAGGTTTACGGCCATGTCCGAGAGGGCTACTCCCTGGAGGAGTTGAGAACCCTCTCCCAAGACGCCGGGCTCAAGGTTCTCTTCCAGGGCGCCTACGCGCGATTCTTCACCGAGGCGGTGGAGACGGTCCTCAACATCCTCTTTCACCTCAAAGAGAGGGGAGGATCCCGGGACAGAACCGGGAAGATCTCTCCCTCCGACGAGGGGGGGTGGAGGGGGGACTCTCTTCTCAACCGTCTCTACAGGGCCGTATACCCCCTGCTCAGGGCCGTGACCCTTCTGGACCGTCTCATCCCTTCCAGGGGGCATGCAACCTTTCTTGAGGTGACCAAGGATGTCCAACCGCTTCCATCTTCTTCACACTGACAGTGGCTCCGCCGCAAGGACGGGGCTCTTGGAGACTCCCCACGGAGAGGTGAGGACTCCCGTCTTCATGCCCGTGGGAACCCAGGGGGCGGTGAAGGCCGTGACCCCTGAAGATCTGGAGACCCTCGGGGCCGAGATCATCCTTAACAACCTCTACCATATCGCCGCCCGTCCGGGAAAGGAGTTGATCAAGAAGGCCGGATCCCTCCACGACTTCATCGGGTGGAAGAGGCCGATTCTGACCGACAGCGGCGGGTACCAGATTCTCTCCCTCTCCTCCCTGGCCAAGGTCACCGAAGAGGGGGTTCATTTCCGTTCTCCCCTGGACGGGAGCTCCATGTTCTTCTCCCCGGAATCGGTGGTGGAGATGGAGGCGGAGATCGGCGTGGACGTCATGATGCCCCTGGACCACCTGATCGAATCCACCTCCCCCCGAGAGCAGATCCGCCGTGCCCTGGAGACGACTCTGAGGTGGGAGGAGCGGGCCTTCAAGAGGTACGCCCAGCTGGCCCCGCCGGGAACCCTCTTCGCCATTACCCAAGGGGGGATCGATCCCGAACTCAGGGCCCTTTCGAC
>JAMOAD010000277.1 GCA_023621955.1 Acidobacteriota bacterium | reverse complement strand
GGTTGGTCGCCTGGTTCTGGATGATCGCGATGGAGTTGGTGAGACGGTTCTGCTGGGCACCCAACACACCCCTCCACCTGGAGATGGAACCGATGGCGTCGCGGATC
Organism: Acidobacteriota bacterium; assembly: GCA_023621955.1. Lineage (GTDB taxonomy): Bacteria > Acidobacteriota > Aminicenantia > JAMOAD01 > JAMOAD01 > JAMOAD01. The sequence goes on along the minus strand of JAMOAD010000277.1, from coordinate 2,172 downwards.
TCACCGAGGGCGGTCTTGGCGCCGGCAGCCGTGGTAAGAGCGCTGGTCAGCCCGAGGCTTGTGGTGGACGCGGCTCCACCGACGGAGAGGGTGATCGTGGACTGGATGGTGGTGTCGCCGACGAAGATGTCCATCTTCACGGCGGAGGTGCTGAACAGCTTGGTGCCTTTGAAGTTGACGCTGTCGAAGATTCGGTCGATCTCGTTTTTGATCTGGTTGTACTCGACATCGATCGTCTGTCTCTCGCTGTTTCCAATGGTTCCGGAAGCAGACTGTTCGGCCAGGGTCACCGCGCGGTTGAGCAGGTCGGTAACCTTGGAGAGGGCGCCGTCGGCGATCTGGATGATACCGGATCCGTCGTTGGCGTTACGGTAGGCCTGGTCCAGGGCGTAAACGTCGGCGCCGAGGCGGTTGGAGATGGCAAGACCGGCGGCATCGTCTCCGGCATCAACGACGCGGTAACCGGAGGAAATCCGACCGATGGTCTTGTTCAGACCCGTGTTCGAGGTGTAGAGGTTCTGTTGGGCGTAAAGAGAAGAAAGGTTTGTTACGACGCTAAAACTCTGAGCAGACATGTGCTCCTCCTTAAGGTATTTTCGGGCTTCCTTGCCCTGATTAAACTCACCTATACCATCGTCCTTGAGCGGGAAGAGTTAAGGGGAAAGAGTTAAGGGGAAATTTTCAAATATTTTTCTTGTCTCTTTAAACCGCTTGTGGTAGACTGCTTTGCCCTAAGATGATGAAAGAGAGCCCCTATACGCTTTTCGTTGATTCCCGTGAGTTCTGGTGCAACCTCCGTGAAGAGATCCTTAAGGCCAAGGAGAGCGTCTACTGCCAGATGCTCACCTTCGAAGGCGACAGCGCCGGCTTCTCTCTGGCGGAAGCCCTCATGGAGAGCCGCGCCCGAGACCGACGCCTCCTTATCGACGCCTTTTCCCTCCACATGATCAACGACCGCCTCCTGGGAGCGCCCCAAAACCTCTTCCGCTCTGATCTGCGGGAGGAGAAGCGGCGAGCCCTCGACCTCTTCTCCCGCCTGAAGAGATCGGGAGCCCAGGTCAAGATCACCTCCCCCTACGGTTTCCTCTTCAGGAAGATTCTCCTCAGAAACCATAAGAAAGTCTACCTCGTAGACGGGAAGTCCCTCTACCTGGGCGGAATCAACTTCAGCGATCACAACTTCCATTGGCACGACTTGATGGTCCGCGTCGATGACAGCGAGAGCGCGCGGTTCTTGGAAAAAGACTTCCGGGCCTCTTGGCAAGGAAACGATCTGGGCGAAACCGGTGAGTTCCTCCAAGGGGAGCTTAAGATTCACCTCTTCGACGGTCGGAGAAACGAGGAGCTCTTCGCCCCTCTACTGGAGAAGCTCTCCCGGGCGAGAAAATCCATACGCGTTCACAGCCCCTATCTCTCCTTTCCCTTCATAGACTCGATCGCCGAAGCGGCGAAGAGGGGGGCCGAAGTCTCCATCCTCACCCCTGAGGGCAACAACCACCCCGATGTTCTGGAGCAGATCCTCGCGATGGCGCAGGAAGGGAAGATGAAGGTCCGCCTTCTTCCCGGGGGAATGTCCCATCTCAAGGCCCTGGTGGTGGACGACGAAGAGCTCTGGTTGGGCTCTTCTAACTTCGATTACTTCTGTTATACCCTTCAGCAGGAGGTCTTGGCCCGTTTCAAGGATCCGCAAATCCTCGATATTTTCATGAGAAGGGTTTGGAACCTCGACTGGGAGAGATCCCAGCCGACGGCTCCTTTGGATGGGGCGACCCTTTCGAGGGGGAAGAACAAAACCCGCCTGATGAAGCTCTTGGGAAAGGTCGCCGTTCAGTTCTCCCGCCTTCAGAGGTAGAGGTTCACACCCGCACCCCGAAGACGGGAGAGACCGAGGAAGTTTCTCAGCTATCGCCGTAGCTACGGCGCATCCGTTTATGTATCCGTTTGAGAGCCATGAGTTTGCGAAGTCTTTTCTTCTCTCCAGGCTTAAGATAAACGGAGTGCTTCTTGAACTCTTTGATTATGGCTTCCTGCTGCACCTTTCTTTTGAAACGTTTCAGCGCCGACTCAAAGCTTTCGTTGTCTTTCACTTGAACATAAGCCACGCAAATCACCTCTTCACTGGAAAAGTCTTGTAATCTTATACATTACTTTCAAGATCATGTCAACCGAGGG
>JAMOAD010000163.1 GCA_023621955.1 Acidobacteriota bacterium | reverse complement strand
TGGCTATGCTCCAAAGGATGGAGAGTCAGACGGTCGTCGAGAGGAACGAGAGCCGGGAGAGGCTCCCCTTCCACGCTCGGGCCGAACACCTGGAGTTGATCAGGAGGCGCCTGGATAAGAGCTCGGGGGCCGTGAAGGAGGCTCTGCTTATCAGCCTCGGGGCGATCGGTACCGGGGAGGCCCTGGAGATTCTCCGGGAACATCTCGGTGACCCCTTCTACCGGGAGGCCGCGGCGAAGGCCATCGCCATGGTGAACTCTCACGAGGCGGAGGCGATTCTGTCACGGTTTCTGGAGCTACCGGTCGAGAAGATTCACCGCTCTTTCGATGTCCTGGCCGAGAGAAACCTGCCTGGGCTGAAGGAGAAACTGCGGGAAGCCCTCCTATCGGAGAGCTCTGAGATTCGGCGAACCGCCCTGAAGGCGTGGCAACACGTCTCAAGCCGTGAAGACCTTCCAGTCTTGGAGGGGTACCTGCGAAGGGAGAGGGATCCGGATCTGGTTGTTCTTGCAAGAACCCTGAAAGAGGCTATAATCATCAAGGGAAAATAAATTCAAAAGGAGGCATTATGGGCCGTAGACAAAGGGGCTTCAGCGCTCTCAGGCTCCTGGTTCTCATCGTTGTGTTCGCCTACGTCGCTTTCGTCGGCTTTCAACTTGTCTCGGCCAAGGTGCTTGAGAAGGAGACGTTGAAACACTTCCGGGAAATGGTCCTCTTCTACTACCCCTTCCCCGATGACGCTTGGGAAGAGAAGTTGTCGACCATCACCGACTATTGGGTGGCGAAAAAGAACCTTGATCCGGAGAACTTCCAGTGTCTCTACGAAGTGAAAGAGAACGGAACAGTGGTCGATCTGGAACTGATTTACGACCGGCAGATCAACTGGCTCTTCAAGAAAGAGATCAAAAAATATGATCTGAAGGCCTCTTTTACGCTAGAATAGGCCCGCATTAACTCCTTTCGAATGTTATCTCTCCCTTCTTCTCTGTTCCGCTCTCCTTCTTTTCGGACTCCCATGACCGAGGCGGAGGTCTCCCTCTGGAGGGAGAGGGTCGGGGAGGGAGAGAATCTCTTGCTCCTCGGCGAGGCGGTCCGCTCTCTCGGCGGACTTCTGAACCTTCCCATCTCCCCGGTGGAGGAGGAACTCCTCCACGGTGTGGCCGTTCCCCTCTCCTTTACCAAGGAGCTCTTCGACGATCGGGAATTGGTCCCCCTCTACCTTCCCACCGGCAGGGCCACCACTCCGACTTTGGTCTTTCCGGATTTCTATCTTCCCCAAGGGGAGGTTGTCGCTTCCGGACACAACGGGAGCCGCTCCTTTCCCCTCCTGACCCGGCACCCCCTCGGCAAGGGAGCCCTCTGGGGACTGGGAATCCAGGAAACCGAAGGGGAAAACCTCTGGGCCACCTCGTGGGAGTTCTTTCTTCAGAGGCTTGACACGTTTATCTCCAAAGGGCCCACCTCCTCATCCCTTCGGTGGCGGCACCACTGTTTCCCCTTCGAGGAGCTTCCCTTTCTCCTGAAAGACATTCCCCCTCTGGCCGTGGAGCACCCCCTTCTGATCAGGGAGGCCCGACGAGGAGTCGAGAAGGGAATCTGCGGGAACGAATGGGTTCGTCTCGATTTTGGGAAAGGGCAAAGAGGAGTCCTGAAAAGACCTCCCTTGACGGTTCTGACCGACCTTCTCTGGGAGAGGGAGGGGGGATGGAAGGTCTCCCAGGAGGGCCGAGTCTCGGATTGGCAAGCCAAGGAGGGAGGGACGCGGATGGTTCTCTTTCCCTCGGCGAAGCATCCCTCCCTTTACGCCTATCTTTACCGGGAGGAGGGAGAGGAGGATGTGACCCTCTCCTACAGGCTTGCCTTCCGAATGCTTCCCCCTTATCCCGAGAGCTTCTTCTCCCGGATTTACTACTCCCTCGACGAGGCCAATAACCTCTTCGCCGCCTATACTCCCGGATCGACCACGGCCTTCTTCAACAGGGCCAGTCAACTCCCTCTGAGCTTCAATATGGAGAGGAGGAACAACTCTTTCCCCGAATTGGAGGTGAGGACGAGGTTCAGGCTTCTTCCCCGGAAACCTCTAATCCTTCAGTTCACCCTTCTACGCAGGAGGGAGGGGGTCAAGAAATCTGAAATCAAGGCCGCTCTGAAGGGTTTTAGGAAGAAAGACTTCGAGGAGGCGCTTAAGGCGGACGAGAGCCGTTGCCTGAGAATGAGCGTGCAGAGGAAGGAACATCCCTCCCTGGACTGTCTCTGCGCCGAGGCCTTGGGGAACAGGTTCAAGGATGAAGGGGGAGCCCTCTGCCTTCACTCGGACCGGCGCAATCTCTCCCAGGAGGAGTGGCTGGACACGGTCAGAGTCTTGGGTGCCACGGGGTTTCAACGGGAGGCGGAAACCCTCCTGGAGAGCGTGCTTGAGGGGAGAACCGTTCCCTGGAACGTCTACCCCTGTGGATCGGCCGTGGTCGACTCCTCCCTGAAGGGGGTCCAGGAGGCGGGACGACTCTTGACAAGGCTACGGGAGAGAAGAAGCGGGGAGAGCGAGCTGACGAGGTATTGGGAGAAGAGGAGGGAGTTCTTCAACGAGACTAACTTCTGGGGCCTCCAACTCTGGAAAGAGAGGTGTCGGGATCCCGAATGGGTCCTCGACGAGCTGCTCAACCCCCGGCTCTCTTCCCAGGGGGTTCTCTTCGCTCCTGCGATTCCCTTCTTCATCACGGACCTCCGCTTCTGGAACATCCCCATCGGCGCCCACCGCTTCGATTTTACCTTTAAAAGGAGGGAGGAGCGGGTGACCCTCTCCTTTCAGAACCACGGCAAGGAAGAGATTCCCCTCCTCTTTTCCCCCCTCTTCAACCCTCCCGAACCTCCCAAGATGTTCACGCTGAAGGACAAGAAGGAGGTGGGGGTGATGGTTCTGCGCGACTTCGTCCTCTACTCCCGGGATTTCGCCTTTCCTTACCCTCCCCGGATCATCAGGAAAGAGGAGAGCTGCAAGCTCATGTGCGACTTCCCCGAGGGCTTCAAGAGCCTGGTCGCCTTTCAGTTGGAGCTCTACGGGCAGACCCGTCTGAGCAAGATCGTGGGGGCCCGGATACACAAGGTCGGGGACAAGAAAGAACGCACGATCCTCTACACCCCCTCCAAGAGCGGAGACATCTACCTCTACTTCCGCAAGGAAGAGGAGGTTCAGAAGAAGCTCTTCTCTTAGAAGGGAGCGACCTTCTCACGGGAAGCGGTGCTCTGGGGCCTCCTTTCTTCTCCCCACCGGGGTGCAAAGAGAGAAAAGTTATGGTAATATAACCCCTTAAGCCAATGTAGCTCAGCCGGTAGAGCAGCTGATTCGTAATCAGCAGGTCGGGGGTTCGATTCCCCCCATTGGCTTTTTCTTTTTCAGGAAGCCTTGGAGGGATCCCATGGAAAGAGAGACTCTTTGGCGGGAAGGGGTGTCACACTTCGAGAACCGCCGCTGGTCCGAAGCCGTCACCCTTTTAAGGCAGATCGAAGCGGACCCACCGGACCCAGCGCTCTTTCTCGAGTACATGGGTAAGAGCCTCTTCCAGATGGGGGAGTACTCGGTCGCTCAGGTTTACCTCTGCCGGTGGCTCGAACTCTCTCCCCACTCGGAGGCCTTCAGGCTGGCGGCCATCGCTTACGGTCAGATCGAGGAGTATGACAAATCCGTGGACCTGCTCATCAGAGGGGAGAGCCTCTACCCCGAAGATCCCGAGGTCCCAAGCCTTCTGGGGGCGACCCTCCGTACCGTGGGACGCCTGGAGGAGGCAAAAGCCGCCTTCGCTAGGGCCCTCGCCCTGAAGGCCGACCATGTGGGCGCCCTCTGGGGGTTGGGGGTCACACTGGGAATTCTCGGAGACGCCCGCAGTGCCAAGGAGAGCCTCCTCAAGGCCGTTTCCGTAGCCCCTCACTTCGCTCCCGCCCACTTCCATCTGGGTGTTACCTGCCATGCCTTGGGGCAGGCAGAGGAGGCCCTTCGGGAGTTGGCGGCTCTTCGGGCCTTAGGCTCCACTTTCGCCCCCACTCTGGAGAAGATTCTCAACCAGAACCCTGAGAGCTGATCACTCCGCCAAGAGGGGGAGTGAACGTAGCCTGGGCTCGTCGATCGTCTTCTGCACTTTCATGGCGTGAGACAAGAGGTAGCCGTCTTCCCCTTCGCTGAGACCCTCACTCTTCAAGAGGGTGATGACCATCCCGGCGATCCTCTCGACGTGTTCGCAGGAAGAGGGAGAGGGGAAGGCCTCTTGCGCGTCCCCCATGGCGGCAACAACGGCGGCTCCCGAGGGGGAGAGCTCCTTGAGGGAACGGTAGAGCCACTTGTAGAAAGGTCGGTAGCTCCGGTGGAGGAGAAAGAGGAGGGAAGCGACCGCTTCGTTGAAGAGAACCAGGGCATGAAGGGCTCCCAGCCGATCCCCTCTCTTCAGGGAGCGGGGAAAGTTGTACTGACCCGATTGGGCCGCCTGGGCGCAACGGGCGGAGATCTTCTTCCGCCGGAGATCTTCGGGGTAGAAGGCCAGGAGTGCCTCCCGAAACCGGCTGAACTCGCCGCAACGGTCGTGGAAGACCGCGCCGTTGGTGCAGACCGCTAGAAACGTCTCCGGCAGGAGTCTCCACTCTTCCCAGCCCTTCGGCGGTGAGGAGAGACGAAGAAAGCGGGCGTAGAAGGCGGGAATCGGAAAGACGCCCCGTCTCCTCTCAGGGCCGCCCCTCTCTTTCAGAACCGGCACTCCCTGGAAACTCTGGGGAAGAGCATCATAGGCCTCCTGCAGATCCTTGCCGACTCTTCGGAAGGTCTCCTCCGGAAGCCAAAGGCAGAAAGAGGCCCCCCAATCATGATCCCTGGAGAGCTCATCGTCAAAACCGAAGCACTCCGACCCTTCGCCGACAAGACCCGCGGCCGCCGTTTCTGTCAGAGCGAAGCGGTCCAGGAGCGAGACTCCGTAATTTTTAAAAAAAAGTTCTGACAACAACAACCCTTTCATGGAACCTCCTCGAAAAAGAGAACCTGTTCCAATGTCGCTCGCTTCCTCTCTCTTCTCGCTCGTTACTTTACTGGTTTTGTCGACATTTGACAAGGAACCATAGGGGGGTAAGGTTAACCGAAATTGTTTGGTTGAGAGGGGAAAGAAAAAGTGATAAAATACTCTACTTTTATTCTGAAAGGAAATCGTCTGTTGTGATTAGGAGCGAGGAAAAGCGAGTGAAATCGAGAGAAAGATATTGTTTCATCAAACTCTCTCAGAATCTCTTTCCTTCCTCCATCGGACGCCTTCTCGGGAGAACCCGATGAGTTCAGTGAAGTCCCAAGAGCCGGCAGTGTCCACTCCCTCTTCCCGTTTCAGGGGAGAGCGCAGGGGTGTTGATCCGGTAGGAAACGTAGTCATTTTAGCGGCCGGGCAAGGAATACGCCTGAGGAAGAACAGCCAGGATTACCTCAAGCCTCTCTACCCCGTGAACGGGCACCCTTTGATCGTCTATGTCATGGAATCCTTTGCCGTTCTGGGGATCAAACACTTTACGGTGGTTGTGGGGTTCGAGAAAGACGAGATGGTGGCGGGTTTGAAGCGCCACACCCCTCGGGGCTACCACCTGGAGATCGTAGAGAACAACCGTTGGGACTTGAGCAACGGGATCTCGCTCTTGGCCGCGAAAGAGGCCGTCAAGGAGAGGTTCTTTCTCTCCATGTCCGACCATCTTTTCCAGCCGGCTATCCCCTACGCCCTCCACAACGGGGCTCATGACCGGGAGAGCCTCTACCTCGCCGTAGATAAGAAGATCAAGAGAATCTTCGATCTCGACGACGCTACCAAGGTGAAGAGCCGGGAGGGACGGATCGTGGACATCGGGAAGACAATTCCCGAGTACGATGCCGTTGACACAGGCCTCTTCATCTGTCCTCCTGGAATCTTCGAGGCCCTGGAAGGGGCCCAGGTGCGAGGGGATTGTTCCCTTTCCGATGGAGTTCGTGCCATGGCCGAGAGGGGCCAGGCGCGGACCGTGGATATCGGGGGGGCCTTCTGGCAGGATGTGGATACACCCGAGATGCTTAACTACGCCCAGAGCTGGCTGAACGTCCACCAGCTCCATGAATGAACGCCGAGGTGCTTAGTGATAAACGCTCTTCTCTGGATTGAAAAAGGCAAAGAGGAACTCCTCCTCTCTACGGTAGGAGGGGTCAACCTTCTCTATAGAAACGTCTTGGCCCTGAAACGGGCCGGATACGACAGAATCTTCCTCGAAGGCCCCTGGGCCTCTGAATTTCAGGAGCTGTGGCTCTCTGAACTCACCGAGAAGGAGGAGAGGCGCCTCGGGAAGATCGAGACCTACCTTCCCGGCACGCCTCTGACCGGTCCGGTTCTCTGGATGAGAGGCGACCAACTGGTCCATCCGGCGACCCTGGAACACTTCCGGACCACCCTGGAGGAGAATCGGCGCGCCGTCCTGAGGGGTTACCTCCCCGAGGGTTTTCCCCCCAAGAAGTTTCAGGAGTTCAAGAGCCTCGTCCTCGGTCCCGCCTCTCAACCCCTTCCTCTCTGGGGCTTCGGGAAGGAGAGTTGGAACCTTGTCAACGGCGAAGGAACCGCTTGTTGTGACGGGGGCAGAAGTCGGGAGGAGCACTTTCAGAGCCTCTCCCTTCCTGTGGAGAGGGTCAACGCCGGAACACATTACCACCTCTTCGGCGAAGAGGCTTGTTCCGAGGAGATGGAGAGGGAACTCTTCGACTCTTTCCGCCGCGAGGCCTCCGGCTTCATGGCCTTCCACCTGAACAAGAGACTCTCCATTCCCATCAGCAAGAAGTTGGTTCACCTCTCCCTGACGGCCAACCATCTCACCCTTCTGAACTTTCTCATCGGGATCTTCGCGGTCTATTTGGGAAGTCGAGGCGGCTACTTCTCCTTCCTGGCGGCCACCTTCTTCTACTGGCTCTCCCGTGTCTTCGATGGTTGCGATGGGGAGGTTGCCAAGTCCCGGATCGAGGATTCCCGTTTCGGAGAGTGGCTCGACACGTTGACGGACATGATCGTCAACATCAGTTTCTTCCTCTCTTTGGCCGTCGGCCTCTCCCGAGGTCCCTGGGCGAAGGAGGCCATCGCCGCGGGAGTCTTGACGATTGTTTTCGGGCTCCTCTCCATCATCGCCGTGGCTCTTATGGCGAAGAAGCGAGGAAAAGGGTCTTTCAACTTCGTCGGCGACGCCTTGATGGAGAAGATCGCCTCCGGTCCTTCCTGGATGAGGCCCTTGGGAGCCGTGAACTACATCATGAAGAACGACGGCTACTCCCTCCTCTTCCTCCTCTTCGGTTTCCTCGGATGGGTTCCGGTCATTCCCTTCCTCCTCATGGTCGCCACCTTCTTCCATCTTCTCTTCATCCTCT
>JAMOAD010000002.1 GCA_023621955.1 Acidobacteriota bacterium | reverse complement strand
GGGATGGGGTTGGGCCTCTCCATGCAATCCGTTCCGGTGGGCTACATCGAGATCAACGAAGGGAAGACCACCTTTCGGGAGATCAAGGACACGACGCGGGTGGCCCTGGCCGGTGCGGCCTTGGCGGCCTTCGGGCTCTGGTCCGTCACGAGGGTTTTCGTCAGGTTGTTAAAGAAGAGATAAGTCGAGAGCTCTCCAACAAGGCATTCCTTCAGAACCGCCGGGACGGCTTCGATCGTTCTTTCCCCGCAAGTGTCGACTCCAAAGGGGGGAGAGCGAGGAGAGAAAGAGGAAAGGAGAAGCCCGAGGAAAGCATGGTCTGACGGCTCTCGGACTTCTTCCATAGGGCGAAAAAAGTCGAAGAGGAGTCGTTTTCTTGACCCCTTCTCCTCTCTTCCTATACAATCAAACCAGAGGTCCCTTTGGAAAGCGCGAGAATGAAGGAGAAAGAGGATACTCTAGCGTTGGCGGAGTTGGCGGCGTCTCCCTTGGCCCTCGTCTCTTGGGAGTTGGACAAAGGGAGAGGAAGGCTCGTTCAGTGGAACGGCGCCGCCCAGAAGCTCTTCGGGTGGTCCGCGGCGGAGGTCTTGGGGAGAGACCCCCTGGAGTTTCTCTTCCCTCAGGGTGAACACAAGCGTCTCGCCGCTCTCTTGGGGCTGAAGGGTGAGAAGCCTCCCCAGAAGAGTTTCGAATCCGAGGCGATGACCAAGGGGGGGAGAACGGTCTTCCTCCGGTGGCACAACTCCCCTCCTGAGGGGAAGGGAGCGCCTGTCAGGGTCTTCCTCCTGGGAGAGGTGAGTCGGGAAGGGAGGGGCTCTAAGAACTTTCCGACACCGAAGGGGGGAGAGCTGGACCTCCTCTTCCAGAGGAGCCTGGATCTTCTCTGCCTGGTCGACCGGGAGGGGAGGTTGAAGAGGGTGAACTCCCGGTGGGAGAAGGAGCTGGGCTACCGGGAAGAGGAGCTCTTGGAGACTCCCTTTATCGACTATATCGACGCCGAGGATAAGGATGCGACGCTTTCGGCGATGGGGAGGCTTCTCTCCCAAGAGGAGAGCCTCTTCTTCGCCAACCGGGTTCGTACGAGAGAGGGGTCTTTTCGGTACCTGGAGTGGACAGGGTTCCCCTTCGGAAAGCTCTTCTATTACGCCGCTCGGGATGTCACAGAAAGAAAGACTTTTCAGGAGGAGCTGAAGAAGAGGCTCTTCGCCCTGACCAGCCCCTGGGAGGAACTTGAACACCTGGAACTAGGGGAGATCTTGGACATGAAGGAGGTTCAGGAGATTCAAGACTCCTTCTCAGAAGCGACCGGCGTCGCCTCGGTGATTCTGGACACCAAGGGGCGCTTTCTGACCAAACCGAGTCGTTTCTGCCGTCTCTGTAAGGAGATCGTCCGGACCCGCAAGAAAGGGAGGGAGAACTGTACCAGTTCAGACATATTCCTCTCCCAGCAGGGCGCGACCCTCGAGAACCTTCGTCCCTGTCTGAGCGCGGGGCTTTTGGACGTGGGGACGCCGATTTGTGTCGGGGAGCACACCATCGCCTACTGGTTTGTCGGACAAGTCTTGGACGAAAAGGCCGACAAGGCGAAGATGGTTGCTTACGCGGAAGAGATCGGAGCCGATCCTCGGGAGTTCGCCGAGGCTCTCGAAGAGGTTCCCAGGATGGATCGGGAGCAGTTCTTGAAGGTTGTGAACGCCCTCTACACAATGGCTCGACAACTCTCTCTCCTAGCCCTTCAGAACTTTCAGCAGGGAAGGATGATCTCCGAAAAGAGCGAGGCCGAGCGTAAACTTCGGGAGGCCGGAGAGTTTCTGGAAAACCTCTTCCAGAACGCGAAAGGCCCCATCCTTGTTTGGGACCCAAACTTCAGGGTCACCCATGTGAACCGAGCCTTCGAGGAACTGGTGGGCTTGGAGGCTCGGGAGGTTGTGGGGCGGAAGGTGGAGAGCCTCTTCCCTGACCAGGAGAGGGAGAGGTATACAGCCCTGGTTTTGAAAGCCCAAGCAGGAGAGAGGTGGGAGGGCATCGATATTCCTACCTTCGGGGAGGGAGGGGCGTCCAGGAAGATTCTCTGGAACTCCTCCAACCTTCGAGACCAGGAGGGGCGTCTTCAGGCGACGATCGGTATGGGTTTCGACATCACCGAGAGGGTGGAGATCGAGAGGCTTCTGAGGGAGAGCGAGGCCCGGTTTCAGAGCCTCTACTCCCACATGGAGGAGGGGGTGGCCTTTCATACACTCCTTCGGGATGAGGGGGGAAGACCCTGCGACTACGTTATCCGTGAAGTCAACCGGAGCTACGAGCGGATTCTGGGGCTCAGCAAGGAAGAGATCGAAGGGAAGAGGGCGACGGAAGCCTATGGGGTTGGGGAGGCCCCCTTCCTGGAAAACTACGTCTCCGTCGCCTTGACGGGGAAGCCGCAACAAATGGAGGCTTTCTTTTCCCCCATGGGGAAGACCTTCGCCATCTCCGCGGCCCCCTGGGGAGAAGAGGGGTTCGCGACGATCTTCTCGGACATCACGGCCCGCAGGAGCATCGAGAGGGAACGGGAGAACCTTCTGAAGGAGCTTGCGGAGAAGAACAAGGATCTGGAGAGGATTCTCTACGTCTCCTCCCACGACCTTCGCTCCCCCTTGGTCAACATCCAGGGGTTCGGGCGGAGAATGGAGAAGGACCTCCTGGAACTGAAGAGGCTCTTCTCGGAGGGGGAGAGGGGGGCGGAAGGGTTTCCGCCTCTAGAGGAGAGGATGGTGAAGGCCCTCGGGTATATCCGGGCCGGTGGCGAAAAGATGGAGACCCTGATCGGAGGGCTCTTACGGCTCTCCCGAGTGGGGAGGACCCCTCCCGTTTTGGGGAAGGTGGACTTACAGAAACTGGTCGGTGCGGTAGTCTCGTCGATGAAGTACCAGATCGAAGAGGCGGGGGCGGAGGTGGTGGTAGGGGAGCTTCCCGAGGTCTGGGGCGATTCCGGGGGGATCAGTCAAGTCTTGGCCAACCTCGTGGACAACGCGATTAAGTATAGGGACTCCCAAAGGTCCCTCCGGATCATCATCACCGGCAAAGGAGGCGAAGGGAAGGCCCTCCTCTGCGTCGAGGACAACGGCCGAGGAATCGCCGGTGAGCAGAGGGAGAAGATCTGGGAGCCTTTTACCAGGCTTGTCTCCAACGACGAGACTCCCGGCGAGGGGCTGGGGCTTGCCTTGGCCCGTAAGATCGTCGAGAGCAACCGCGGGAGAATCTGGGCGGAATCACGGGAGGGGGAGGGGAGCCGCTTCTGGATAGAGTTGCCCTGGGAAGAGCCGAAGAGAGCGAAGGAGGAGGAGTGAAAGATAAGGAAGAGGTCATTATCTTGATAGCCGAAGACGATGACGGCCATGCCGAGCTCATCGACGAGAACCTTCGGGAGGCGGGGCTTCTCAACCCCCGGATCCGTTTCCGCGACGGCGAGGAGGCGTGGAGCTTCTTCGAGGGGAAGAGGCCCGGAGAGCGAATGGAGAAGGGGCGTCCCTACCTTCTTCTCTTGGACATTCGTATGCCCAGGATGGACGGTCTGGAGCTTCTCCGAAAGATCAAGAAGAACAAGGAGCTGGAGACATTGCCTATCATCGTTCTAACGACCACCGATGATCCCCGGGAGATCGAAGAGTGCTACCGGGAGGGCTGTAACTTCTACATCACAAAGCCCATCGATTTCGGTCGTTTCACCGAGACCCTGAAGCGTCTGGGACTCTTCGTGAAGGTGATACGTGTTCCGCCGGTCCGGTGATGAACGGGGTGGGGGCCTTTTTCCCGAAGGAGGACCGACCCCCATCCTGATCGTTGAGGATGACGAAGGCTTGGCCCTTCTGATGGAGGAGAGCCTACAGGGTTTGTCCCTGGAGAGCGCGAGGGCCGCCACCGGGGGGGAGACCCTCCAGTGGTTCGATTCTCAACGGAGCGGGCTTCTCCTCTTAGACTACTCCCTGCCCGACATGACGGGACTGGAGGTGCTCAGCCGTCTGGAAAAGGTGGGCATGAGGCCACCCTTCATCGTTACTACCGGGGTGGGGGACGAGAAGCTGGCCGTGGAGATGATGAAGAGGGGGGCTCGGGACTACCTTGTGAAGGACAAGGATTTTCTCGCCGCTCTGCCCGCGACGGTCGCCCGGGTTCTCCGTGAGCTCAGGGGAGAGGAGGAACTGAGGAGGGTCAGAGAGGATCTGGAGAGGAGCAGGGCCCTGTACCAAACCATGGTCAAGGCCGCGACGGGGATCTCCTTCATCCTCACCGGGAACGAAGGGGGGGAGTCTCGAATCCGGGAGTTCAGCCCCGGCGCGGAGGCTCTCTTCGGTTACAGGAGGGAGGAGCTTTTGGGGATGCGGGTTCAGGAGCTCTACTCCCCCGAGGAGTTTTCCCTAGTGGAAAGGTTCTTCCAAGAGAAGGCGGGGAGAGGGGAGAGGTTGGAGGGGGAGGCGACCCTTCTGGGGAGGGGGGGGAGGACCTTTCCGGCCCTCTTCTCGGTCCATCCTCTCACGGAGAAGAAGGGCGAGGTTTACGGCTACCTCTTCGTGGCGTTGGACATCTCAGAGAGGAAGGAGGCGGAGACCCGCTTGAGGCGCTCCCTGGAGGAGAAGGATCTGCTTCTGAAGGAGATTCACCACAGGGTGAAGAACAACCTTCAGGTCATCGTCAGCCTCTTGAGCCTCCAGGCCGGACAGGTCAAAGACCCCGCCTTGAAGAGCTCCTTCAACGAGACGAGGAACCGAGTCTTCTCCATGGCCTTAGTCCATGAGACCCTCTACCGCTCCAAAGACCTGGGGAAGATTGATCTCGGTCTCTACCTGAGGGAGTTCACCAAGAGAATTTTTACGACCTATGGAACCAGGAACGCGGAGGTTCACATCGAAGGGGAGGGAGTCTACCTGAACATCGATACCGCCATCCCCTGTAGCCTCATCGTCAACGAGCTCATGACAAACTCCATCCGGTACGCCTTCCCGGAGAAGGAGCAGGGAAACCTCTTCCTGAAGTTTAGGGCAGGGGAGGAGGTGGACCTGATCGTTGGGGATGACGGAGTTGGCCTTCCCGAAGGCTTCAACTGGAGGGAATCCTCCTCTCTGGGGCTTCAGCTGGTTGTCAGCCTTGTGAAGCAGATCGACGGGACCATCGAGAAGGAAGAGGGGAAGGGAACGGTTTTCCATATCCGCTTTCCTTTGAACTGAGGGGAAGAGCGGCCAAATGAAGGAAATGAGGATATACCGTGAGAGCGGGAGGAGGGGTCTCTTTGAAAGGGTAGCGAGAAAGGCCTTTCCCTGCCTTCTCCTTCTTCTCCTGCTCCCCCTTTCGGGAGAGGAGGTTCATCGCTTCTTCAGGGTGATCACCAACCGGGACGGTCTCTCCCAGAACACGGTCAAGGCCTTGTTCCAAGACCGGCAAGGCTTTCTCTGGATCGGGACCAAGGAGGGGTTCAACCGGTTCGATGGACGCTCCTTCCAGGTCTTCCGTCAGGGCTTTTCCTCGATTTCCCTTGAAAACGGCTATGTTCAGGCCTTTCAGGAAGACAGGAAGGATCGCCTCTGGGTCGGGACGAAGGGGGGTGGCCTGAACATCTACGACCCCAACAAGGGAACCATCGAGAGGGTCGCCTCCAAGGTTCCCCTGGGACCGGAAGGGAAGAACATCAACTTCCTCTACTCGGACAGGGAGAAGACCCTCTGGATCGGAACGGAGAGGGGACTCTTCTCCTACGGGAGGGAGGGGCTCTTCAGGAAGAGAAGGCTCTTCGAAGGGCCCGGCGTCGAGGTGCTCTCTCTGGTTGAAGATTCTCAGGGAGTGTTCTGGGTGGCCCTGCAGGGGGGCCGTCTCTGCCGGTGGTCCAAGAGAGAGGAGAAGATCGTTTCCCAAGAGACCCTTCCCCTCTCTTCGGGGGATGGGATCAACACCCTGCTCCTCGATTCTCGACGCCGACTCTGGATCGGAACAAGCCGAGGGCTTTTTCTCCGAAAGGGCGATTCTCCGGCCCATCCCCTTCCCCATGTCGCCGCCGACCCCTTTCGGTTTTGCGTCTCCTCCCTGCAAGAGGATAAGGGGGGGAAGATTTGGGTCGCGACGATCGGCGCGGGTCTCTACAGGCTGGACCCAGAGAGCCTGGCCTTCACCCGATTCAAGAGGGTGAAGGGGGAGACCGGGAGCCTCTCTCTCGACACCTTGACGGTGCTCCTGCTGGACCGCTCCGAAAACCTCTGGGTGGGAACCGACGGAGCGGGCTTGAACCTCAAGTCCCCTCACCGGGGGGCGTTCCTCCACTACGGGGAGGGACAGCCTCCGCCGCTGAGGATCGACATCCTCTCCGTCAGGGCTCTCCTCTACGACCGGGAGAGGACTCTCTGGGTCTCCGGTTACGACGGGCTTGAGAGGTACAGGGAGGGAGTGAGGGTTTACCGCTCCGACAAACCCTTCTACTCCCTTCTTCAGCAGAGGGAGCCTCCTTACACGCTCTGGCTGGGAAGCGAGGGCCAAGGGCTCTACACGCTGAGGCTTGGGGAGGAGAGGCCGCGGCCCTTCCGGCCACGAAAGGGGCCTCTCCCGGGAGCCCTGGTCTACTCCCTTCTCCAGAGCCGGGACGGCTTCCTCTGGATCGGCACCAACCAGGGTCTCAGCCGCCTCCACCTCCCCACCGGGGAGGTGAAGGCGGTTCCCCTTCCCCGGGGTGAGGAGAGCGCGGTGAACGTCCTTCTTGAGCTGGAGGAGGAGCTTCTGGTGGGCACTGACAACGGGGTGATGCGGCTGAACCCGAAGAGCCTACTCTGGAAGCGCACTTTGTCCGGAGGTCCTGGAGGGCTCCTGAACGCGCGGATCCTCTCCCTTTTCAAAGATTCTCGGGGCCGGGTGTGGGTGGGGACGAACGGTGGGGGAGTCGCCCTCTTCGACTTGAAGAGCGGGAGCGTTCGAAACTACACCGAAGAGGACGGGCTCAACAACAACGTTGTCAACGCCGTTCAGGAGGGAAGTCCCGGGGAACTCTGGCTCGCGACCAACCGCGGCCTCGATCGGCTCGAAACCGAGAGCGGGAGGGTCCGCGTCTACGACGAAAACGATGGAACCGGGGGGAGCGAATACAACCAGGGAGCCTTCTGCCGTTCCCCGGAGGGGGACCTTCTCTTCGGGGGTATTCATGGCTACACAAGGCTCCATCTAGGGGAGTTGAGGGAGAGCCCTCGGCCTCCGGAGGTGGTGGCGACGGAGGTGAAACTTCAAAACAAGACCATTCCCGGAGCCTTGCTCAAGAGAGGGGTGAGCTTCTCCTCCTCAGAGAAGATCGTCTCCTTCGGTTTCGCCGTCCTGGACTACTTCTCCCCCGGGAAAGACAAGACCCTCTTCCGGCTGGAGGGTTTCGACAGGGAGTGGCGACGGGCCGACCCCCTTCAGAGCT
>JAMOAD010000246.1 GCA_023621955.1 Acidobacteriota bacterium | reverse complement strand
CGGAGCTCCTGGAGGACGCACTCTCCAAGGGGGCCAAGGTCATCAACCGAGGGGGAGGCGAGATCCGAGGGGGGATCATGACTCCGGCTCTCCTCTCCCCTGTGGACGGTTCCATGAGGCTCTACCGGGAAGAACAGTTCGGCCCCCTGGTTCCGATCGTTCCCTACGCTTCTGTCGAGCAGGTTTGGGAGTACTTCGCCGGATCCCCCTTCGGGCAACAGGCAAGCCTCTTCGGTGAGGACGAGGGGGAGTTGGAAAGGGCCGTCTCCCTCCTCTCTTGTCAGGTGGCCAGAATCAACATCGGCTGCAAGTGCCAGAGGGGGCCCGACAGGTTCCCCTTCACCGGGAGAAGGGACTCCGCCCAAGGGGTGATGTCCGCCCAAGAGACTCTGAAGGCCTTTTCCTCCCCCCTTGTCGTCGCCCTGAGGAGCTCCTCAGGGGTCAGGGGGATTCTCGACCGGGAGCTTTGATCTCCCCTTCGGCTCTCGGGCCAGGCGGAACGAAAGGGCAGGCGCGCTTCAGAGAAGGGGGCGGATCTCCAGCTTCACGAGCCTTCCTTCCAGGGGGCCGTTGAAGAGGGGAATCTTCCGAGAGGGTCTCAACCCCAGGGAGGGGATCAGCTCGCGGTTACCGCAGAGGATCCAGGCTGTCGAACGGGGGCAGCGGCGCTTGAGAAAGTCTCCAAACTCCTTGTAGAGGGTCTTGAGCTTTTCTGTCTCTCCGAGGCGCACTCCGTAGGGAGGGTTGCAGAGAAGGGTCCTGTCGGCGAGTCCCTCTAAGGTTCTGAAGTCTCCGCTCTTGAGGGAGACTCTCTCTCCGCAGGGGAGGGAGGAGAGGTTCCTTCTGGCCCTCTTGACGGCTTCAGGGGAGACGTCGCTCCCCGAGAGGAGGCCCTCAGGGAGGGAGCGGCTCTCCTCGTTGGCCTTCCGGAGAGACTCCTCCCAGAGGGGGGCGTCGAAGTCAGGGAGTCCCGAGAGGCCGAAGCTCGAACGGAAGAGGGAGTTGGGGATTCGGCACCAGGACATGAGGGCCTCCGCCAGGAGCGTGCCGGAGCCGCAGAAGGGGTCATAGAGGGGAGTCTCCCCCTTCCAGCCGCTCAGCCGGACGATCGCAGCGGCAAGGGTCTCCTGAAGAGGGGCATCTCCCCCCTCTTTCCTATACCCCCTTCGGTGGAGGGCCCCTCCGGCGACGTCCAGGCTCAACAGGGCCCGGTCCTCCTGAATCAGAAGGTGCAGCCAGAGGTCTGGGGAGTCTTCCGCCTGGGCGACAGAGGGCCGTTTTCCCAGGGTCCTGACGAAGTGGTCCGCTACGGCGTCTTTGAGCCGCTGAACAGCGAAGTGGGAGTTTTTGATCCGGCTTCCCGAAAGGTCGGCGAAGATTCGGAAGGTCTTCTCCGGAGAGAGGAGCTCGTTCCAGGCCAACTTGGTGCTTCTCTTGTAGAGCTGATCGTCGGAGAAGCAAGGAAAGGAGGCTAGAGGGGCGAGAATCCGCGAAGGGATCCTGGCCAGGAGGAGGATTCTGTAGAGGGTTGGGTTCTGGGCGGAGAAGTAGACCCCCCGGTAGGAGGGGGAGAGATCTTCAGCCCCCAACTCCTCGAGCTCGGAGGCGGCGACCTCCTCGAGGGCGGGTCCAGTGCGAGCGAAGAAACGTCTTTTTTCCAAGTATTCCCACATGGACCCCATTATACCCCTTAGGCGCTTTACGGGAAAGGGAGACCCCACATCTCCTTGACAAGAGCGGGAGGGATGTACATAATAGCCATACCTATCGGGAGAGTGCTTCGATATGACCATCATCATCGGAATCGTTGTCGTCTTAGGTTGTGTCATAGGCGGGTTCATGATGGAGGGGGGAAATGTCCATATCCTCTTCCAGCCGGCGGAGTTGGTGATCTTGGGAGGAGCGGCCGTAGGCTCCCTGATCGTCTCCCTTCCCATGAAGAGCCTCATGTACGTTCTGAAGAACTCCAGCCGCCTTTTCACGGCCAAAGAGCATTCCAAAGCGGTCTATTTGGAACTTTTAACCATGCTCTTCCAACTCTTCTCCAAGGTGAAGAAGGAGGGGCTCATCTCCCTGGAAGCCGATGTGGAGAACCCTGAGAAGAGCCCTCTCTTCAACAAGTTTCCCCACTTCGCCAAGAACCGCACCGCTCTGACCTTCGTGTGCGACAACTTCAAGGTTGTCATCGCCAGCGCCCTCCCTGCCCATGAACTGGAGAATCTCATGGACATCGAAATCGAAGCCAACCATGAAGAGTCTCTGGTCCCCGCCCACAGCATCAACCGGGTGGGGGATGCCCTCCCGGGCTTCGGTATCGTCGCCGCCGTCTTGGGCGTCGTCTTGGCCATGGGGAAGATCGATCAGCCCCCGGCCGTACTTGGCCACGCCGTCGGCGCGGCTCTGGTGGGAACCTTCCTGGGAATTCTCATGTCCTACGGCTTTGTCGCGCCCATGGCCGCCAACCTGGAACATCTCTCCAACGGGGACACCACCTTTCTCAAGGTGATCAAGGTCGCCCTGGTCGCCTGTATCGACGGTGCGGCCCCCCAGATGGCCGTTGAGTTCGGCCGTAGGGCGATTCCCGCCTCGGAGCGCCCCACCTTCTCGGAACTGGAACAAACCGTTAAGAGCGGAAAGAAATGAGCGATCAGAACCAAAACCGGCCGATCATCATCAAGAAGATTATCAAGAAGGCTGGCGGTCACCACGGAGGTTCCTGGAAGGTGGCCTACGCGGATTTTGTCACCGCCCTGATGGCCTTCTTCCTTCTTATGTGGCTTGTCACGGCCCTCTCCCAACAGCAGAAGAAGGGGGTGGCCCAATACGTCCAGTCCTATAAAGTCGGCCAGGGGAAAGGCGAGGGGAAGGGGAGCGGAGGGAAGCCTTCGGGACCCATAGACGGGAAAGGCGAGGGGATCTTCGATGAGAAGGGAATCTCCATCTTGGAAGGCGAGGGAATCGGAGCCGGTGGCGAAGGTAGCGGAATGAGCGCGGAGAGCGTTCAGGAGATGCTTCTGAGCAACATCCAGGAGCGTCTGAGCGAACTGAAGGATCAGATTCTGGTCAGCCTGAGCAAGGGAAACGTCAGAATCGAGATCGTCGACAAGGATGAACGGTCGATCTTTCCCAGCGGAAGCAGTGAACCCAGCCCCGAGACGGTGAAGATTCTCAGGGAGATCGCCCAGTCGGTCACGAAACTTGGCAACAAGGTGGTCATCGAGGGGCACACCGACGCGACCTCCTATTCCACGAACCGCTATACCAACTGGGAGCTCTCAACGGACAGGGCTTCGGCGGCCAGGAAGATTCTCGAAGACAACGGGCTGAACCCCGACCGGATCGCCATGGTCGCAGGATACGCCGCGACCCTCCCCCTGATTCCCGAGAACCCCAACGATCCGAAGAACCGGAGGATCAGTATCACCCTCCTCTACAACCCCGCAACCATCCCCGGACGTTAGCCCAAGCCTTGAGGTGGGACGGAAAAAGAGTTCCCTCCACAGAAAAGGTGTGCGAGGAACCCTTTCGGAACTCTCAGGCGTAAATGTCCACGACCCTTCCAGGGTCGTCGGGGTTCTTTGTCTCCATGGAGGGGGTGGACTCTCCCTTTCTTTCCACGCTGGCCCTCCTCTCCATCTCGCTGGAGGATTCGACGGGTTGACCCTGATGAAGGGGGGCCCTCTTCAGTGTCTCCTTTCCCTCGACTTCATCCTTGGTCGGGCTGTTCCTCTGGAGAGTTCTGTTCTCTGTCTCAAAGTTCTGAGGTGGAAGGGGCGTGACTCCACTCTTTGTAATCTCCATGGTCACCTCCGGGTTACCTCTCTAATATAGGCGGGAAAGAGAGAACGTCAAGCGTGAAAAGGGAGAAAACGAGACGATCCTTTCTTCCTTCTAAACTAGAGGGAAAAGGGATAAAAAAGGCCGGGGAGGGCTCTTTGCGGTGGAAAGGGTCTCCCCCTCCCGCTTTCCTTGACAAAAGAGAGGCCTAAGAGTAAAATCTTTAAAACAAGGGTTGTGCTGGGGGGGCGGAGAGAGACCTGATTTCCCGATGAAAAACGTTGTGTTCCATTCTGCCTATCGAAGAATCTTCTTCGTTCTCTGTTTGTCGGCTCTCTCCTATGACCTTCTCCCGTGTAAAGAGGCCCTGGGCGGGCAAGAGAAGAGGGAGCGACAAGAGCGGGTCTCCCCGGCCTACGATCTGTTGGTTGAGTTTAACGCCGACGCCGCCTGTGTTCCTCCCAACGGGCCTTATTTCTCCCGGTTTTCTTTTCAGGCCCGGTTCCAGAGGGTTCGTTTCGTCTTTTCCCCCAAGCAAGAGGAGAGGGTCTTCTCCATAAGGAAAACCCCGAAGAGGGGAGAGGCCGAGGAGAACTCCCAGGACGTTTACGGGAGTGGAAAGCTTCTGGTGGCGGATCTTTGCCACTGGTGGTCTCCAGACGGACGCAAGACCTATCCCTGCACCTTCACGAGACATCAGGACGTCTTCACCCCGATTCTGATCGCTCTCGCCAGGGACGAGATTCCTGAGGACGCTCTCCCATGGCCGGAATCGAAGAAGAGGAAGCGAGAACTTCCCCAGGCTCCCTACTATATCCTCGATTTTATCGCCTTCTTCCAGTCCTACCCTTCGGTTATCGAATGGAAGTGCGAACAGACCGAAGCGGAGTTCTCCATGAGCGAATTCGAGGTTCTCTTGCCCTTGGACAAGAGGAGGCTTCTTTCCGGAGAAGAGATTACGCTTCTAACCCCCTACGAATGGGAGGGTGTTCCCTCTCCGGGGCTTCTGAGGATTACACTGCGGAGGAGCGGCGGCTCTCGGTAGGGAGCTTTTCCTCCTCCTCGACCTATCCCGCTCTTGCCGGAAAGGGGGGATCTGTTGTATGATAGAAGATGCCCGAGAAGAGCCCTCCCCTGGAACCGGTAAGCCGATGCCCCTTATGCGGTTCCCCTGAGAGAGGTCTTCACCTGGCTTCGACCTTCGAAGAGTTCTCCTCCGGAGATTTCAAGATCACCGATTCTCACTACGGGAAACGGTGGCACTTTCAGAGGTGTCGCCAATGCGGCTTTGTTTACGCCGACCCCTGTCCTGGCGCGGAGCTTCTCAACCTCATCTACGGATCTCTGGAAGACCCCGAGTACGGCTCCGAAGAGGAGGGGAGAGGAGCCAACTTTTCCAGGATACTGAACAGGCTGGAGAGGTTGAACCTCACCGGGAAGAGGCTTCTGGATATGGGAGCGGCCACGGGGCTCTTCGTTTCGATCGCCCGAAAGAAGGGGTGGTCGGCCGAGGGGGTGGAACCTTCCCGATGGGCCGTGGAGACGGCCGAGAGGCAGTACGGTGTGAAACTCCACTTGGGAGAGTTGCTCTCTTATCCCGAGAAGGAGCTCTTTGACGTTGTGACCATGCTCGACCTGGTGGAGCACCTCCCCAACCCTCGGGAGGCCCTCGAGAAGGCTCGCCGCCTCCTCAAACCGGGGGGAATCCTTGTGGTCGTCACTCCGAACGTCGATTCCTTCGCCGCCCGTCTCTTCTCCGGAAGATGGTGGCACTACCGTCCGCCCCATATCCTCTTCTTCTCGGGAAAGACTCTCCCCCTCTTCTTCCGACAAGGGGGCTTCTCCCCTTTAAAGGTCTATCCCTTCCATTGGACCTTCTCTCTGCGCTATCTTCTCTCCCGCTTTTCTCCGGGAAAGTGGATTTGTGATAAACTCACCCCTATGAGCAAGCTTCTCGGAAGGCTCAAGGTCAAACTCTTTCTCTTCGACTCCCTGGAGGCCTATGCACGCAAAGAAGGTTCTTGATTACCTGCGGGCGCTGAGGCTGGAACGTTGGCCGAGGAGTTTCGCCATCTATGTGGGAACCTTCTCCTTTTTCCTCCTCAACCCCAAGAGTTTAGCCTTTCACTACTCCGTGTTCCTCGCCCTTCTCTTCGCTTTCTTTCTGACTTGGGCCGTCTCGACGGCGAACTACATCATCAACGAGATCGCCGACGCTCCCTTCGACCAGCACCACCCGGTCAAGAAGACCCGGCCTCTAGCGGCGGGGTTGGTGAGCCGGAACGTTCTGGGGGCACTCTTCGTCCTCTTCGCCGTGGGCGCTCTCGGCATGGGCTACGCCTTCTTTTCGACTCCCTTCGTGCTCTCTCTGGTGGCCCTCTTGATCGCAGGGCTTCTTTACAACGTTCCTCCCTTCCGGCTTAAAGATATTCCCTTCCTGGACTTCATCTCCGAATCGATCAACAACCCGATCCGCTTCCTCATCGGTTGGTACTCCTTCGGAGGCGAGAGTTTCCCCCCGATCCTGCTTCTCCTCTGGTGGTGGGCCTTCGGGATGTTTCTCATGGTAGGGAAGCGTATCTCCGAGAAGCGCTTCTTAGGCGTTCAAGGCTCAGGAGCCTACCGCCCCTCCCTGAAGAGGGTGACTGAACCGGCTCTTCGTCTCTCCATGCTCTCTTTGGGGATTCTCTCCCTCCTGTTTATCGTCGCCTTCGCTCTCAAGTACAGGATCATGACCTTCCTGATCTTTTCTCTTCCCATGGCGGGCTTTTTCTTCTGGATGTTCTGGGTGATCAACCGAAAGAGGGGGGAGCTGGAAGAGCCTGAGGAGATCCTTCAGAACCCGTTCCTTTCGATCCTTCTCTTTCTGATCACCGCCTTTTTTTTCCTATCCCTCTACCTGGAGAGGTTCAGCAGGTGAGAGTCTCCGTTTTCGGTGAGTGGCAACCCCGTGTTAAGGAGGGAAGAATGGGAAGAAAACCCGCAGCTTGGTTCTTGGTCTTAACGGTGGTTCTGGTTCTTGTTTCTCCCCAAGCATGTCGAAAGCCTTCCCGTAATGTTTTGGCTCCCGAGTATGGGCGGGGAAGTCAAGAGTTTGATCAGAGGCTCAACGCTGCCAAGAACAAGCAGGAGTACGACTCCTTCCTGAAGGAGAGGGAGACGTGGCTGAACGGCCTCGTTCTCAAGTACTCCTCCCAAAGGCTCACGGTGGAGGATTCCATCGCCCTGGCCAGAGCCTACTGCGATCTTCAGAGGTTCGACAAGGCCATCGCTCTCCTGGAACCTCTCTCACCCAAGAGTGAAGATCCTGAACTCTTCAAGGCCTTCGTGAACGCCTACATGGGCGCCAAGAGGAGCGGTGACGCCGCCCTTCTTCTGGGCAGGGCAAGAACGGTTGTCAAAGACCTCAAGGGTTTGGCCCACCTCTACCTCTTGGTCGGTCTGAGCCAACAGAAGATCGCCGACGCCATTCCCCTCCTGGAGACGGCGTTGCGCTACCCTCTTCCCTCCCAGTGGGATCGTTATGTTCCTGTGGCCATGAACGTGATTCTTACTTACGGCGGTCTCTCCTCGGAGCAGAGCAGAGTCTTCCTGAAGGGGTTGAAAGAGACCTACCGAGGTGTTCCTTCGATCCTCACGGCGGTG
>JAMOAD010000118.1 GCA_023621955.1 Acidobacteriota bacterium | reverse complement strand
TACCCCTTGTAAGCCTTCTCGGCAGAGCGTTTCACCACATCTTTGCCCTGCTTGAGGGTCTCCGGTGTAGCCTGGGGGATCTTCTCCTGGAGGGCCGGAGGGGGAATCGTCAAGTCGATCTTCTTGACCGCGCCCAGCTCTTCGAGTTTCCCGTCGAGGTCCGCCTCTTTCCCGACGATATAGACCACCATCTTGGCGGGGTCGAGATACTTTTCGGCCACGGCCTTGACGTCTTCGATGGTCACCTTCTCCACATCCTCTTGGAGCTTCTTGTCCGCATCCAAGGGGGTGCTGTAAAACTCCGCGTTCAACCTCCGCTGAAGGATCTTCTCCGGGGAGTCATAACGGAAGATAAAGGAATCCAACAGGAAGGCCTTGGCGTCGGCCAGCTCTTTGGCCGTGACAGGCTCCTTGCGGACGAGTTCGATCTCTTCGAAGATGGCCTTGATCGCCTTCAGAGTGCTCTGGGTCTTTGTAAAGGTCCAATAGTAGCTCAGACCCCGATGGAGAGGCTCTCGGTTGATCCCTCCCCCTACACCGTAGGTGAGGCCCATCTTCGTGCGCACCTTGTTGAAGAGCCTGGAGTCCATCCCCTGGCTGAAGATGTTGTTGAAGACCATGACTTTGGCTTTATCCTCGAGGTTTTCCAGCGCCCCCAGGTGCCCGACGGCGAGGTAGGTCTGGTTCATCTCGGACTTTTCGGAGAAGGCCACCTTAAAGTCGGCGGTTTGCTCCTTGGCCTCCGGGTAGGAGGGGAGAGAGGCCTTCCCCGTCCAGTCCCCAAAGTACTTTTCCACCAAAGCCTTGAGTTCCGGCATCTGCAGGGCGCCGACAGCTCCCCAGAGAAGGTTGTCCGGGGCGAAGCTTCCCTTGTAGGCCGCTTCGACCCTCTCCGGAGTGATCTTGTCCAGGTGAGCGTACTCCTGAACCGCCGCGAAGGGGGATTCGGGCCCATAGATCAGCCTCGCAAACTCTCTCTGCATGATGGTCGCCGGATCGTCGTTGCGACGGGCGATACCGCCGGCCATCTTGGCCTTGACCTCTTCGAGCTTTCCGGCGTCGAAAGCGGGTTCCCTGATGATCTTGGAAAGCAGAGAAACCGCCTCTTCCAGGTTCTCCTTGAGGCAGTTCACGTTGACAACGTAGAAATCGGTGTCAGCATAGATGGAGATGTCGATCGCCTTGGAGTCCAGCAGGAGGTCCAGCTCCGCGGGCTTCATTCCCTTGGTCCCTCCGATTCTCATGAGTTCGGCGGTCGTGTCGGCCAAGCCTGTCTCGCCGACGCTCTCGTAGGCCTTCCCCCCTTTGACGAGAATCGTCATGTTCACCAGGGGGAGCTTATCGTTCAGAATGGTCCGAAGGCGGATTCCGTTGGGAAGATCGGCCTGGACCGGTTCAGGAAGGTTCAGTTTGTTCAGGGGGGGGAACTTGATCTTCTCGAAGCTCCTCCCCTTCTCTTTCGAGAAGATCAACGGAGTGCAGACAAGGCAGAGGGCGATCAACAGCAGGACGGTCTTCTTCATTTCGTCACCTCCTCTTTTTTCTCGATACGGCCGATGGTGAGGTTCCCCTTCACCAGATAGCCTTTGACCAGAGTCTGAATATCTTCGGAGGTGATCTTCTCAAGCTCTTCAAGAGTGTCGAAGGTCTTGCTCCAGGAGCCCTGGAGAACCTCGGAGCTGAGAAGCTCCATGAGGAGTCCGCTGTTGTTGCTCAAGGTGTTGATCTTCTCCTGTTTCAGCCTGTTCTTGGCGGAAAGGAGCTCCTCCGCGGAGACCGGCTCTTTCACGAGCTTTTCAATCTCTTCAAAGATGACCTTCTCCATGTCGGCGTTGGTCTTGCCGCCTCCGGGAATGGTGAGAACCAGGTAGAGGCCGGGGTACTTGCTTCCGGGGTAACCGACGAAGGAGGCGACCGCCAGGGCGGACTTCTCGTCGATCACCAGCTTCTTGTAGAGCCGGGAGCTTCTGCCGTTGGTCAGGATGTAGTTGAGAAGTTCAAACTTCAGGTAATCCCGGTGGGAAGAGGCGGGGCAATGGTAGCCCATGATGAGCCAGGGCTGGCTCTCCTCGAAGAGTGTCACCTCTTTGGTCCCCGTCTGGGGGGTCTCCGTCGCCACAACGGGGTTGTTCCTCATCCCCTCACGGATACCGGAGAAGTACTTCTCCGCGACTCTCTGGAGTTGCTCCTTCGTGACATCCCCGGTGACGCCGATGACCATGTTCCTGGCGGTATAGTTGCGCCTGTGGTAGGCTCTGACATCGGCGACGGAGATGTGGTTCAGGTTGCTCATAGGGCCCACGACGCTGGACTTGTAGGGGTGGTCCTTGAAGGAAACGGATTCAACCTCCTCCAAGAGTTTCCCGATAGGGCTGTTCTCGGTTCTCATCCGCCGCTCTTCCTTGATGACCTCGATCTCTTTGTAAAATTCTCTGAAGACGGGATCGACGAAGCGGGCGGCTTCGAGGGAGGCCCAGAGCTCCAACTTGTTGGAAGGGAGGCTGTAGAAGTACATCGTGTAGTCCTGAGAGGTTCCGGCGTTGAGGCCTACGGCGCCGTTCCTCTTCAGAACCGTGTCCAGCTCGTTGGGAACGACGAACTTGGCTGCCTGCGCTTCCAGATCCTGCAGCTCTTTCTGGAGGGTCTCGACCCTCTTCTGATCCGGGAAGAGCTTGTCTCTCTCACCGAGTATCTGTTGGTGGACGCTCTCCATGCGGTCCAGAACTTTTTTCTCCCCCTTGTAGTCGGTGGTTCCCACCTCCGAGGTTCCCTTGAAGGCGAGGTGCTCCATGACGTGGGAGATTCCATGAATGGTTTCGCTCTCATCGCTGGCGCCTACGTTGACGTAGGTAAAGAAAGAGGCCACCGGGACCGAGTGGTCCTCGAGAAGGATAAACTTCAGGCCATTCTTCAGGGTGAACTCCGATACCCGACCCTTCAGATGCGAAAAGTCGGCGGAGGCACCGGCGAAAAGAATGACGGGAAACAGAGTACAGAGTACGGCTCCAATCAATTTTTTCATCCCTTTCTCCTATTGAATTTCTTTTAAAGCCTATTATACGGGAAAAGAGGGCCGAAGTTTACCCTCCCCGTTGACGGGGGATCTTTTACAAGGGTATCATTGCTCAATAGGTTCTCCGGAGGGTTCATGAGAGTCTTCTCTTTCCCTAATCCTGTCTTCTACGGCCTTCTCACCTTGGGGCTCCTCATCTTTTCCGGTTTCCCGGCCACCGCGGCGACCCTTCTCTGGCTCCTGCCATCGGCCTACCTTGTTCATAGGTTCCTACCCGGGGAGAGGGATCCCTGGACCCGTTCCGTCGTCTCGACCCTCTTGGCCCTCGGTCTCTTTCCCCTTCTCTGGGCCTTCTGTTCCCTCCTCTTTCCTAGAGCTCCCCTCATGGTCACAGCGGTTCTTCTGCTCTGTACCCTTCTGGGGGTCATCCTGAAGACAACCTCCCCCCAACCTGCTCACCCCCGCTTCTCACCAAGCCTCATACTCCTCTTCCTCCTCCTCTTGCTTCTCACCTGGCTCCCCTTCTCCCGCATCGGCCGATCCACTCCCGAGGGGAACCTCTACAGGGCCTACTTCAGCTCGGACTACCTGAAACACTACGCCGTCGTCGAGACCCTCTCCCGGGACTCTCTCCCCCCTGGGAACCCCTATTTTCTCGGCAAGCCCCTCCACTACTACTGGTTGCCCTACCTCTTCCCCACGGCCGTCTCCCGGCTCTGCGGCTCACCGGAGAAGAGTCTCTTCGCCTGGTCTTTCCTTGTGAACTTTCTGGCCCTCAACCTCCTCTTCCTCCATCTGCGAAAACGCCTCCCCCTCCCCTGGGCCCTGGCCCTCGCCACGGCCCCCTTCCTCTGTTCCTGGGAGGGTTTTCTCCATCTGATCAGGAGCAACCTCCGATGGGCTCTCTTCTGGGAAGGTTCCCGGAACCTTAACATCGACGGTCTGACCCGCTGGCTCTACGGCCTGCCCCAGATCGACACCCTCTACCGCTCCCTCCTCTTCACCCCCCAGCACCTCCTCAGCCTCCTCTTCCTCCTCCTCTACCTCCATTGGGAGGGATCACCGAAGCGAAACCCCCGCGCCCTCTCCCTTGTCCTGGCCCTCTCCCTCCTTTCGAGCTTCTTTGTCGGCGGCTTCCTCCTCCTGACGGCGGCGGTCCAGTTCCTCTTCGTCTCGCTCCGAGGGCTCATTCAGAAGCGACTCACCTGGAGGAGTGTCCTCCGGAACTGGGCACTCCTCTTCGTTCCCTCCGTTCTCTCCCTGGTCTTGGCGTCCGTCCTGAAGATGGTGAACCCCCAGGGTTCTCCCCTCCTCTTCTCCCCCCTCACCCCCGGCCAGGCCGCCCGGCTCCTTCTCCTCAACTTCGGCCCGCTCCTGGTGGGGTTGATCGGCCTCTTCCTGAAAGGGGAGAAGGAGGCCCCCTTCCTGAGGTTCCTGGTCCTCTGTTCTCTCCTCCCCCTGCTGACACTGCGGATCGTCGGTTTCGAATCGGACATCTCGTTGAAGGCCGGTCTCGTCCTGGCGGTCGCCCTCCTCTTCCTCTCCCTTCCCCTCTGCCAAAGACTTTCCCAACACCCTTGGACCTTCCTTCTTCTCCTTCTCTTCCTCCTCCCCGGCGCCCTTACCACGGCCATCGACCTACGAAACTCCTCGGACACCTCCAACCGCCGTTTCACCCTTCTCGTCCCCAAGGATGAAGCCGCACTCTGGAAATGGATCAGGAAGAACACCCCCAAGGAGAGCGTTGTCCAGACCTTCCCCCCCCTGCGAGAGGAGGTCCTCTCCGAGAGTGCCTCCTTCGGAGGCCGACGGCTCTACGTCGGCGACAGGATGCACGGGGCCATCTTTCAAATCCCCAAGGAGGAGTACCATGGCCGTATCCAAGTTCTCGAGAGTCTCCTCGCCTCCCTTCCCGAAAGCCGGTCGGCGCTTCGACGCCTGGGGGTGACCCACCTCTTCTGGGGCGCCCGGGAGAGGGAGCGCTTTGGCATGGTTCCACCCCTGAAACGGGTGAAGAAGATCGGGGACGCCCTCCTCCTGGGGCTGGATTAGAGCCGATCCCCCTCTCCCTTGACTTGTCAAGGGGTGTTCTGTATACTCTTTTCTCCAACCAAACTCAAGAAAGAGGTGTGAATCGGATGAAGAGATCTCTCTGTTTTCTGTTGTCCCTTCTGGTCGCCTCTCTGGTCGTTGTTTCCGCCCAGGAGGTCACCCAGATCGAAGTTCCCAAGATCAACCAAACCAACGACAAAGCTCCGGCTGTCGCCGTGAACCGTCAAGGGAACATGATGGTCATCTATCGGAACGGTTCCGCCGGAATGATGTACTACTACAAGAAGAAGAACGGAACCACCAAGGGCCCCGGGACCATCCAGGCAAACCCCTACGTCCAGTGGTCCAGCATCGTCGCCACCAGGGACGGGAAGTTCCATGCCGTTTGGAACGTCATGTCCGGTGCGACCGGAGTCTACTACTCCGTCTTCGACCCCGCCTCGGAGAGCTGGACGACCCCGAGCCGAATCGTGGCTGGCACCGTGGAAGACCCCCACATCCGGGTGAACCCCAAGACCGACGAGCTGATCCTCTGCTGGTGCTGGCAGTTCGGCATCAACAAGGAGATCTACATCAAGGTCATGAGCGAGAACAGGGATGTGAAGATCTCCTCCAACCCCTTCTCCGACACCAACCCCTACGCCTATTTCGACGAGAACGGCACCCTCTACGTCACCTGGAAAGAGGACAGGGAGAACCCTCCCGGTTCCGACAACTGGGAGCTGGTTGTGACCCTCGCCATGATGGACAGCAATTACAACAGAGTCTTCAAAGACGAGTTGACCTGGGAGTACAGCGGTTGGCACTTCCTCCCCACTATGGCCATGGTGAAGAACAAAGGGTTCATGGCCTTCGCCTGGTCCCAACAGGCCGGTTACTACTACCAGGCCCTCGAAAAGGTCGACAACACGATCAAATACGACGCCAAGGGACTCAAGCGAATCGCCGCCGCCCCCATCAGCCCCTGGTACTACTTCCACTCCAAGGCTGTCGGACACGGCGACAAGATCTACTACGCCTACCGTGACGGAGACGGCGCCTACAAGATGCTCGTCTGGCAGGACGGCCAATGGCTCAACAGCGGCCGCCCCATCGTCCTGACCGCCCAAGCCGCCGAATGGCCCTGGGACTTCATCTCTAACCAGAACGGTATCTACCTGGCCTGGTACACCACCGTTGAGCCCTCGAAGCTCATCGTCTCCTTCTACCCGGACAAGCTGATCGTTGTCAGCTCTGCGACCAACGTCACCCACACCCACATCACCGACGCCTCGCTCTTTTCCAAGACCTACCTGAACACGGTCAGCTGGAAGAACAACGCCTACAACGTGGAAAACGAAGTGGTCCTCTCCAAGTACGTGATTTACCGCAAGCTGAAGACCCAGGGCCTCGACGGTTACACCAAACTCGCCGAAGTCGCTCCCTCGGTTACCACCTATGAAGACACGGCGGCCTCCGAAGCCGAAGACCTCTACGACTACTACGTTACCTGCGTAGACGAGAGCGGCAACGAGAGCGCCATCGAAACCGAAGGAAGCTCCAGCTCGCTTTCCCGGGAAAGTGACAAAGCCGTCTCCGATACTCTCAACCTTCGCTGACAAGATAGAAAGCCTGAAGCCCCGACTTCCCTCAAGGGAGTCGGGGCTTTTTTTTCGCCCTACCGGAGGAGAGAACATCTCCCCTCAGCCTCTTCAAAACTTCTTCTTGTACTCTTCTCTTCGTCCAAAGCCCCTCTCCCGATAGGGTCTTCTCCCCTCTTCCCTGCTCAGACCACCTCCCAGAGGCACTCCTCCCACAAGACCTCCTTTCCCCATAGAGAAAGCACTCAACGCCTAGTTCCCCCAACTCCTTTGTGTACCTCTCAGCCTCCAGGCGGTTCCACCTCAGAAGGAAGAGGGCACTCTCTCAGCTTCCTCTCTTGAGAGGGGGGCGAACCACCCCCTCTTCTACAGCAAGGTCACGGGAAGGGACGGGAACCGAAGGAGAGGAGGGGGGCTCTCTCTTTGCTCCGGAGAGAGGGGACAAAAAAGCCCGCCCGGGAGGACCCGGGCGGGCTATAGCAACGGCGCTGGGCCGCTTGTTTCTTCTTAGAAAGTGAACTTGACGCCGAACCTGGCCTGGATCGGAGGATAGTAGAGCATCTCCTTCAGGAAGCGCGGGTCCTTGTAGTAGTCAAGCTTCGAATAATCCCATCCGGCGAGCATCTCTTCGTCGGAGAGGTAGGGGTTGTCCTGGTTGACCGTCTGCCAAACCATGCGGGCCGTCTTGGTGTTGAAGACGTTGTCCACGTTGACGCTGAGCTGCAGGTTGTACTTGCCGGCGATCTTCAGGTTGTACTCGGCATAGGCGTTGGCGTAGAAGAGG
>JAMOAD010000010.1 GCA_023621955.1 Acidobacteriota bacterium | reverse complement strand
GTACGGCGAGAAGGCCGAAGAGATCCGGAGGACCCTCAAGACCTACCTCTTTCTCCACTCCCTGGGCTTGGGGAGCGCCCTCTGCTATAGGGTCATCGAAAAGATGGGAGCCGAGGCCGAGGAGAGGGTGCGGGAGAACCCTTACATCCTGATCCGCGAGGTGAAGGGGATCGGCTTTCGCATCGCCGACAGGGTCGCCAAGAAGATGGGGATCGCCGAGGACTCCCCCTTCCGGATCAAGAGTTTTCTTCTCTTCCTTCTGGAAGAGGCTCTTCAGGATGGTCACACCTTCTTGACCCCAGAGGAACTGGCGGAGGGTGTGGAGAGGGAGATCCCCCAGGCCCGGGAACTCTGGCAGGGGCTCTTGACGGAGATGGCTTCGGAAAAGGAGATTCTCCTTCACCCTCGGGGGGTCTCCCTATTATACGTGGCTACCCTGGAGGAACGATCCGCCGAGAGGCTCAAGCTTCTGCAGAGGTTTCTCTTTCTTCCTCCCGCCGTGAGGAAAGAGGATGTTTTGGAGCTCGAAGAGGAGAAGGGAATCCATCTGGACGATGTTCAGAGAGCGTCGGTCCTCTCCCTGCTCTCCAGTAAGGCCTCGGTTCTTACAGGGGGACCTGGAACGGGGAAGACGACCCTCATGGTCTTCGTCGCCACCCTCCTTCAAAGGGTAGGCCGACGGGTCACCATCGCGGCCCCCACCGGGAGGGCGGCAAAGAGGATTCAAGAGGCCACGGGCTTCGAAGCGAAGACCCTCCACCGTCTCCTTGAGTATATGCCGGGGAAGGAGATCTTCAACAGAAACAGGATGAACCCTCTGGAGACCGACACGCTGATCGTTGACGAGGGGTCCATGGTCGACCTCTTCCTCTTCTACCGGCTCTTGGATGCCCTTCCTCCGGCGGCACAACTGATCTTCGTGGGAGACCATTACCAGCTTCCTTCCGTCGGCCCCGGGGCGGTCTTCAAGGACATGGTTCAATCGGAAGCCCTTCCGACCCTGCTCCTTAAGACCCTCTACCGACAAGACGAGAAGAGCCTCATCCCTTTGAACGCCCAGAAAATCAAGGCGGGGGATGAACCCCTCTTCCCTGCGCGCAACAGAGAGGAGATCGGCGATTTCTACTTCCTCTCTCCAGGGGACGAAGAGAGGGTTCAACAGGTGGTTGTCGACCTTTACTGTCGGCGCTTGCCCGGCCGTTTTCAAGTGGATCCCCTCTCCGACGATGTCCAGATTCTGGCCCCCCTCTACAGGGGAGACGCCGGTGTCACCGCTTTGAACAAGAAGATTCAGGAGAGCCTCAACCCAGCGGGGAAGAGGGTGAAGGTAGGGGAGGGAATAGAGCTCCGTAGCGGTGACAAGGTGATGCAGATTAAGAACGACTATGACAAAGAGGTCTTCAACGGAGACATCGGCCGTCTCGTCGACGTGGACATAACAGAGCAGAGTGGGGTTGTTCTCTACGGGAATAGGCGTGTTCACTACGCTCCCGGGGAGTTGATCGAACTGGTTCCCGCCTACGCCCTCTCGATTCACAAGTCTCAGGGGAGCGAATACCCAATCGTCGTCTTGGTCCTGATGAGAAGCCACGGGCTGATGTTACAGAGAAACCTGATCTATACAGCCATCACAAGGGCCAAGAAGATGGTGATCTTCGTAGGGGAGCGGGAAGCCCTCAACAGGGCTATCGAAAACGATACGCCCCTGAAGAGGAACACCCGTTTGGAAGAGCTTCTCAGAGCGGAGTCTTCAGAGAGGACAAGGGCTCTCTGCTGACCTCGGCGACGGTCATCTCCTTGTACCTCTTCCACTCTTCCAGGGGTTTCTGAAAGAAGGCGTCCACGACGACGGGATCGAATTGTTCCCCCTTGTATTTGAGGAGTTCGTCGGCGACGTTTTCGAAACTTAGGGCTTTGCGGTAGGGCCTGTCAGAGGTCATGGCATCGACGGTGTCGGCGACGGCAAAGATTCTGGCGCCCAGGGGGATGTTCTCCCCTTTCAACCCGTTGGGGTAGCCGGTTCCGTTGAACCGTTCCTGGTGGTTTAAGACGATTAACGCCGCATTCTCAAGCTTTTCGATTCCCTGGATGATCTTGTAGCCGAGAACAGGGTGCTGCTTCATGATCAGCCATTCGTCGTTGTCCAGCTTCGCCGGCTTTCTGAGGATGGCGTCGGGGATGCCGATCTTCCCAATATCGTGAAGGAGGGCGCCGGTCTTGAGAGTGTCGAGAACTTTGAAATCGGTGATTCCCATCAGCTCCGCCAGAAAGAGGGTGTAGCTCATGACCCTGTGGGAGTGGCCTTCGGTCTCGGTGTCACGGCTGTCCAGGGCGTTGACCAAGGCGGTGAGCGTCGAGTGGTATGTCTTGTCAAGCTCTTGATAGGCCTTCCTGACCTCCAGGGTTCTTTCCGCGACCAATTCCTCCAGGTGCTTCTGGTACATCTTGTTTTCCAGAAGGAGTTTCCGCTTCTCAACAGCCCGTCTGACCATGATCAGCAGTTCCGAGACTTTGAAGGGTTTGGTGATATAGCTGTAGGCCCCTCTGTCCATGGCGTTGATGGCGGACTGGATATCGGTCAACGCGGAGATCATGACGACAACGGCTTCCGGCTCTATGGCGCGAAGTTCCCGGAGAAGTTCGAGACCGTCCATGAGGGGCATCTTGATGTCCGACATGATGATGGCGATTTCTCGACTGTGCTTCTGGAAAAGTTCGAGAGCTTCCCGTCCGTTGGAGGCCGTGATGATCTGGAAGTTCCCCTCTTCTTCGAGGAACTCTTTGATCAGTTCACGGATGTTGATTTCGTCATCGACAACGAGGATAAGGTTAGGTGATGTTTCAGGAAAATTCATAGAATAAAATACCATACTCCTTGAGGTTCTGTCAAAAAGGGGGGAAGAATCACCGATGGTCCATACGGATGAAGCGGGTCTTTCCCGAGAGATCCTGGATAAAGGTGAGTTCTGTCCCAAACTCCTCTTCCAAGGCCGAGCGTTGGTCCTCTCCTGTCTCCATGAGAAGCCTTCCTCCTGGCTTGAGGTAGCCCGGAGCCAGGCGAAGAATCTTTCTGATGTGGTAGAGTCCCCTCTCCGCAGAGAAGAGCGCCCGATCCGGTTCGGTAAGAACCTCCGGAGGGAGGAGGGACTCGCCTCCTCGGTCTATGTAGGGCGGATTGGAGAGGATCAGGTCGAAGCGTTGTCCTGGGGCGAAAGCATCGAAGAAGGGGGCCTGAAGGAAGAGAATGTCCGCAACGCCGTTGTCGATGGCGTTCTTCCTGGCCACACTGAGGCTCTCCCTGGCGATGTCGGTCGCAAAGAACAGGCCTCGGCCGGTGTAGTGCTTTCTCAGCGCGACGATGATCGCCCCGGATCCGGTGCCAATATCCAGGACCCGAGGAGAGGCTTGAGAGGGAAGGGTGGAGAGGTAATCGAGTCCCTCCTCGACGAGGAGCTCCGTTTCGGGTCGGGGGATGAAAACATCCCTGGTGACGGAGAATTGGAGGGAGAAGAATTCCCTGCGGCCCGTCAGGTAGGCCAAAGGAAGTCTCTCTCGACGGCGTCTCTCGATAAGGGTGAAGAACTCTGCCGCTCTCTCTTCGGTCAACGAGGATTCGGGGTGGGCGAAGAGGTGGGTCCTGGAGAGGGAGGTCGACTCTTCCAAAAGGACCAGGGCCTCAAGTTCCGGAGCCTCGGAGACATCCCTGAGGAGTTCTCCGCCCCTGCGCAACATCTCCCTTAAGGCGATCACTCCTCTCTTCCCAGCGTCTCTTCCAGCCTTTGAGTCTCGAAGTGTGTGGAGAGGGCGTCCAGAATCTCGTCCATGTCGCCGTCCAGGAAACTAGGGATGTTGAAGACGCTGACCCCGATCCTGTGGTCGGTGACCCTGTTTTGGGTGAAGTTGTAGGTTCGGATCTTCTCGCTTCTCTCTCCGGAACCTACCTGGGATTTCCTCTTCTCGGCGATCTCCTCATGCCTCTTCTTCTGCTCCATCTCGTAGAGTCTGGACCGAAGGATACGCAGAGCCTTGGTCTTGTTCTTGTGTTGGGACTTCTCATCCTGAATGCTTACGACCGTGTTCGTCGGCAAGTGGGTGATACGGATGGCCGTGTAGTTACGGTTGACGTTCTGCCCCCCAGGCCCGGTCGCCGCGAAGACATCGATTCTCAGATCTTTCGGGTCGATCTTAACGTCCACCTCCTCAACTTCTGGGAGAACCGCCACGGTTGCGGTTGAGGTGTGGATCCTGCCGGAGGCCTCGGTTTGAGGTACCCTTTGAACCCGATGTACACCGCTTTCGTACTGTAGCCGGGCGTAGACGTTCTCTCCAGAGATGGAGAACACCACCTCTTTGATTCCCTTCAGATCGGAGTTGTTGATGTTTAAAAGCTCGGCTTTCCAGAGTTTCTTTTCGGCGAGGCGGAAATACATCCTGTAGAGCTCGGAGGCGAAAAGAGCTGCCTCTTCGCCTCCGGTCCCAGCGCGTATTTCTACGATAATGTCCCGGCGTCCGTCGGGATCGTTTTTCAAGAGAAGGGAACGAATCTCCCGCTCCAAGCTTTCAGACTCGAAGGTGAGGGTTTTGATCTCGCCTTCGGCCAACTCTTTCAGCTCTTTGTCTCCTCCCTCTTTCAAGATCTCCCGGTCTTCCCGGAGTTTCTCTTCCAAGCGAAGGTACTCCTGAAAAGCCTTAACCACAGGCTCAAGCTGACTCAGCTCTCGGGAGATATTCTTGTATTGATTGAAGTCCCGGGCTACATCCTCCCGGGCAAGAAGAGAGAGGAGCTCGTTGTAGCGAGCCTCCAGGCTCTTCAGGCGGTGCAACATTAAGAATTCTTCATGTAGCTGTCGCCGTACTTCTTCTTGAACTTCTCAATCTTTCCCGCCGTGTCGATGAACTTCTGCTTGCCGGTGTAGAAGGGATGGCACTCAGAGCAGATCTCCACATGGATCTCTTTCTTGGTGGAGCGGGTTTTGAATGTATTTCCGCAGGCACAGACGACGGTGGTTTCACCGTACCAGGGGTGGATCTTATCTTTCATGTTAACCTCCTGAAGTCGCCCTATAATACAACTTTTTTCTCCTTCTGGCAAGTCTCCCGGAGCCTCTTTCCGCCCATTTTCCCTCCGATGTGGTAAGATAGGGTGATGAAAAAATGGGCTTTCCTCCTCCTCTTGCTCATGGTTCTTCCCCTCTCCGGAAGCGGAAAGAACCCCTCTCGGGAGAGCGAGAACACCCTGGAGCGTCTCTACCGAGAGAGCCATTTCGCCGAAGCTGTTCGGTTGTTCTCTCAAGAGAGGGAGACCCTCTCCAGAGATCCTCGAAACGTCAGGCTCTACCTCTTCTCCCTTTCGATTCTGGGAGATAGGGAGCCCCTCTTCTCCGCCCTTCAAGAGTATCCGCTGAGTCAGAACAACCCTGAAGACCGCTTCGTCTTAGCCAGAATCGCCATTGAGCTGGGCTACCGAAGAGAAGGTGAGAGGCTTCTGCGCACGATTCCTCTGCCCCCCCAAGGGTTTCTCCCCGAAGATTGGAGCCTGGTACGCAAGGAGGCCGGCATCGAGAGGGCGAACGGGAGCAGGCTCTCCCCTCGTGCGTGGGGACAGGTTCGGTACGAGCTTTGCCGCCGCACCTTCATGTCCCCTGGAGGGCCGAGCTGTGAAGATCTTCCGAAGAACAGCTCCCTGCTCCAAGTCTTTGAACTTTTGATCAAGGGTGATATTCGGGAGTGGAAGGAGTGGGTCCTCTCCCACCCAGAGTACCAAGTCTCCTTCTTTGAAGAGATGGTGAAGATGCCCAGGACCGATCTGGGCGAGAAGTTTCTGAACGAACTGGAAAAGGGAGCCTTTTCCCGGGCCACCATCTACTACTACCGCGGCCGCATAGCCCTCAGGAACAACAGAGAGAAGGATGCGCTCAAATGGTTCGAAAAGAGTCTTCAGGTCGGAGGAAGTAGAACTCCCTTCCTGACAGCGTCCACGGTGATTCTCCTCTCCCTCCTGGGGGGAGAGCTGGAAAACGGTGACCGCGTAGAGAAGTGGCTCACCACATCCAAGAGGGGGGAACTCTGCCCCATCTTTTCGAGGCAGTCTCTCTCCCTGGTCTACCTCCATAAGAAACAGTACAAGGAGGCGGAGAAGGTCATCGCCTCCCTCTTGAAATTTGATTGGAACGACCGGGTGACCAACTGGATCGCCGGCGAAGTGGCCTACAGACTCAACAGATGGCACGATGCGGATGTCTACTACCGTAAGTCGCTGGAAGGCGACCACCCACTGGTCTCTCTTCTTCCCGCCGGAGCCATGACCCATATCAGGCGGCGCCTGACCGAGATGGCCCTCGCTCTTCCCCGATGGAGCACCTTCTCCGGCCTCTACGGCGTTAAGATCAAGAGCGCCGGGGAGAGCCGAAGCCTGAGGGTCCGTATGGAGTACGATAAACGGGACAATTACCTCCGTTTCCACTTCTACCACTTCCCTCTCGTCTCTTTGGGTGAGATGATCCGGGAAGGGGAGGGGCGTTTCCTGGTGGTCAACCTTCGCCAGAAGCTCTATTACCGCGGCCCCTTGCCGAAAGTCATGGAGACTCTCCTGGGAGCACCCTTAGAAGAGAAGGATCTCCTGTCCGTGGCGGGCCTCTCCGGCGAGGGTGGGGTGCTACCGGGGACGGAGCTCAAGGTTCTCAGCTACCAGGAGGGAATGCCGAAAGAGGCTCTCTTGAAAAATCCCCGTTGGGAGCTGAAGGCTTCACTCCTGAAGAAACTCTTCAACCCTCCTCTCTCGAAGAAAGAGAAGACTCTCAAAGAGTACCGTCAGGTTCTCCTTCCCGAGGAGGTCTTCTCCGATGAGCCTTGAGATTGTCTTCCCCTCCTTCGCCAAGGTCAACCTCTTCCTGGAGGTGACCGGAAAGCGGGCGGACGGGTATCACGACCTCTTCACCCTCTTCCAGACGGTTTCTCTCCACGACACGGTCCACCTGATCGAACGTCCCGGAGCCAGGGAAGTTTGGTTCAGCGACCCTTCCATCGATCCCGAGAGGAACACGGTGACCAAGGTCCTCGACCTTTTAGGAATCCGAGAGGGCTTAAGGGTGGAGGTAGAGAAACGGATTCCCTCGGGAGGGGGTCTCGGGGGAGGTAGCTCCAACGCCGGTTCGGTTCTTCTCGCCCTCAACGCCCACCGGAACCTTCGACTCTCCAAGGGACGGCTTTGGGAGATCGCTTCCGCTGTCGGAGCCGATGTCCCTTTCTTCCTCTTCGGGGGCAGGGCCATAGGGATGGGACGGGGGGACATCCTCTTCCCCCAAGAGGATGGGGAGAAGCAATACCTTGTTCTTAACTGCCCCGGAGTGAGTCTCTCTACGGCTCGGATCTTCTCCGACTTGACAGAGTTCGGTGAAATGAGTAGAATATATGCCCTTTTCATTAACGGCGAGGGAAAGCGATTCGTCAACCG
>JAMOAD010000153.1 GCA_023621955.1 Acidobacteriota bacterium | reverse complement strand
GAAGAAACGGGGTGAGGCCATCAGGGGTAGAGGTTGTTGAGGGTTCTGGGATAGGGGATCGCCTCGCGGATATGGTGAATACCCGTCAGCCAGCACACCATCCTTTCAAGCCCCATACCGAATCCCGAATGGGGCACGGAGCCGTACTTGCGGAGGTCGAGGTACCAGCGGTAGTCATCCTCGCTGTAACCGTGCTCGTGGATCTTCTTCACGAGAAGGTCGTAGTCGTGGATTCTCTCGCTTCCGCCGATGATCTCCCCATAGCCCTCGGGGGCCAGGAGATCGAAGCTCAGAGTCGCCTCGGCGTCCTCAGGATCGGGCTGCATGTAGAAAGCCTTGATCTTGGCGGGAAAACGAGTCACGAAGACAGGGCCGTCGAAACGGTTCGAAATCACGGTCTCGTCGGTGCCCCCGAAGTCTTCCCCGTCGGGAGTCTCAGAGTTCTCCTCCCGGAGGATCTTGAAAGCGTCTTTATATGTGATCCGCGGGAACGGCGTCTTCAGCTTCTCCAGAGATGAGGTATCCCTTTCGAGGATCTGGAAGTACTCCTTCCCCTCCTTGAGGGTCTCCTGGACGATGTATTCGATGAACCGCTCGGCGACGCCCATCATCTCTTCGAAGTTGTAGTAGGCCGCCTCGGGCTCGACCATCCAGAACTCGATCAGGTGCCTTCTGGTCTTGGACTTCTCGGCCCTAAAGGTCGGACCGAAACAGTAGACCTTGCCGAAGGCCATGGCGTTGGCCTCGTTGTAGAGCTGTCCGCTCTGGGAGAGGTAGGCCTTCTCGTCAAAGTACTGGGTCTGGAAGAGGCTCGTGGTCCCCTCACAGGAGGAGGGGGTCAGAATCGGAGTGTCCACCAGAAGGAACCCCTCGTTGCGGAGGAACTCCCGAACCTTCCAGACAACGATCTCCCGAACCTTCAGTATGGCGTACTGTTTCTGGGAGCGAATCCAGAGGTGGCGCAGAGGCATGAGGAACGACGTTGTGTGCTCCTTCTTCTGGATCGGGTACTCCGGGGAGACCTGGACGATTTCAAAGTCCTCCATCTCCATTTCGACTCCACCGGGAGCCCTGGGCTCCTCCTTCACCTTCCCCCAGATCACGACGGAGCTCTCCATCGTCAGGGTATCGAACCTCTGGAAGAGAGGAGAGTTTTTGTCGGCGGAGTAGAGAATCGCCTGGACGATGCCGCTACCGTCCCGAAGGATCAGGAAGCGAATCTTGCCTGAAGAGCGGGTGTTATAAACCCATCCGCGGAGTTCAACGGTTTCACCGATATGGTCCTTTAACCGATCGACGGTTACCCATGGTCTGCTCATGATGGGAATTATAGAAGAAAGAACCGGGAAGGTCAAGGCGGAGAGCCGGCCCTTCCTTGACAGAGAGGGTTGAAAAGACTAATGTTACCCTGATAGTTTACGAGGAGACACCATGGGCCGACAGACCCCGAAAACCCACTCTCAAAACCTTTCCGTTCTGCTGGACCTCTTCCGGGAGAGACGCTCTTTGACCTTCACTGACATCGGCAACGGCATGAAGGCCTCCGGAATAGGCTTCAACCGCTCCCTTCTCAAAGAGATGCTCACCCTCCTTCTCAGGGAGGGAAAACTCCGTCAGAACGGAAAGCGTTACTCCTTACCCGGGGCCGAGAGCCTGGGCTTAGTGGGAACCTTCAGCCAGGCCCGGGGGGGGTTCGGCTTCGTCCAGCCCGAGGATGGATCCGAGGAGGTCTTCATTCCCGCCTCCCGTGTCAACGGCGCCCAGCCTGGGGACCTGGTGGAGATCTACCTTCGGCAGGGAAAGAGGGGAAGAGAGGGGGAGATCCTCCGGGTGGTTCGCCGGAAGAACCCCACGATTTTCGGTTACTTCCAGATGGAGGGGCAGAGAACCTTTCTAATCCCGCTGGACGTGCGACTCCCCGAGACAGTCGAGCTCCTCTCCCTGCGCGGCGCCGCGGTCGCCCCCGGGGAGATCGTCGAAGCCTCTTTGCGGGACGGTCTCCGGGGTGAAACCGTTGCGGAGAGAATCGTCCGGGTCTTCGGCTCCCCCGAGAAGGAGGGTGTAGACCTTGAGGTCACCCTGGCCAGGTACAACCTGAGCAGGGAGTTCCCGCCCTCCTTGGCGAACGACATGGAGGGGCTTCGGGAAAAGATGGCCTTAGAGGTTCCCAAGAGGAGAGACCTGAGAAGAGAAACGATCTGCACCATTGATGGGGCCGATGCCAAGGACTTCGACGATGCAGTCTCCCTCAGAAGGGAGGGTGAGTTCTACCGCCTAGGGGTCCACATCGCCGACGTCTCCTTCTTCGTTCCGCCCGAAACGCTTCTGGACAAGGAGGCCGAAAGAAGAGGAAACAGCGTCTACCTCCCCGGAACCGTCGTTCCCATGCTCCC
This sequence comes from Acidobacteriota bacterium, assembly GCA_023621955.1. GTDB lineage: Bacteria > Acidobacteriota > Aminicenantia > JAMOAD01 > JAMOAD01 > JAMOAD01. The sequence goes on along the minus strand of JAMOAD010000153.1, from coordinate 5,134 downwards.
CTTTCTCCTCTCCGACGACCTCTGTTCCCTAGTTCCCCAAGAGGATCGCCTGACTATGACCGTAGAGATGGTTATCGATGGCCAGGGCCGGGTGCGGGAGTACGAGCTCTTCCCCTCCGTGATTCGAAGCGCCGCGAGGCTCACCTACGAGAGGGTTCAGGAGTTCTTCAACGGCCAGGGAGGAGAGATCCCCGAAGCCCTCCACGTCCCCTTGGAGGGGATGAAGGAGCTGACGGAAATTCTTCAAAAAAAACGGCGTTCCGACGGCTCTCTCGATTTCGATCTTCCTGAGCCGACTCTCCTCTATAAAGAGGGGACCCTGGTGGGGGTAACCTCCGCCGAGAGGCTCTTCGCCCACCGCCTCATCGAGGAGTTCATGCTTCTGGCCAACGAAACCGTGGCCCTCCATCTGGAAAAGCGTGGCATTCCCCTCCTCTCCCGGGTTCATGAGCCTCCGGAGGCCTCCAGGTTGGTGAGCCTCCGTCAAACCCTCTCCTGGTTCAACTACCACCTGGACCCCCTTAAGGGGAAGATCGCTCTCCAACTGCAGAGGATCATCGATCAAGCCTTAGGCAAGCCGGAAGAGAGGTTTATCAACCTGACCCTCTTGAAGTCCCTGAAGGTGGCCCACTACACCGCCCTGAGCCGCGGCCACTTCGGCCTTCAGAAAGAGCACTACTGCCACTTCACCTCCCCCATCCGCCGCTACCCGGACCTTGTGATTCACAGACTGGTCAAGCTCTCCCTCCAGGGGAAGCGTGTCCAAATCGACCAGGAAGCCTTGGAACGGGTCGGAAAGAGCTGTTCTCAAACCGAACGAAGCGCAGACGAGGCCGAGAAGGAGCTTCTCCGTTGGCGCACCTACCGCCTCCTCAAGGGCCGCCTGGGAGAAGAGACGGTCGGACGGGTCACGGTTCTCACCCAGAACGCCATCATCCTGGAGCTTGAGGACTATTTTGTCGAAGGGTTCCTCCCCTATTCTGAACTGCCTGGAGACTACTTCTACCCAGACGAAGAGAGGGTGAACCTTCAGGCACGACGGAAAAGCTTCCACCTCCGTCTCGGAGAGACCGTCAAGGTCCAGATCGCCTCGGTAGATCCCCAGAGACAAAGAATTTACCTTGTTCCCTCCGAAGCCGAGGAGAGGTTCTTTCCCGTCAAGGGCCGCAACGGGGAGAAGGAGCTCTCAGGCTCCGCCCAAGAGAAGGGAACGAAGAGTCCCGCTCCCAGAGCCAGGAAGAGAAAACGGTGAGGCTCACCAAGGAACTCCTCTACGGGAAGATCATCCGAGGCTTTGAGGGAACCGACCCCGAGCCTGTCGCGGAGATGCTCAACGCGGTCCCCTACGGCGGAATCATCTTCTTTCGCAAGAACATCCTCAACTACAGCCACCTTGGGGAGTTCATCGCCCAGTTGAAGAGCCGCGTGGCGCGTCCCCTTCTCCTCTGCATCGACCAGGAGATGGGGGTGGTCAACCGGATTCGGGAGGGCCTCCCTCCCCTCCCGGGGGGTCGGAAGTTCGCCGCCTTGCCCAGAGAAGAGCGAAAGGAGTCCGCCGCCACCCTGGCCGAGAGGCTGGCGGAGGCTGGAATCAACGTCAACTTCGCCCCGGTCTGCGACATCCCCGCAAACCCAGAGGATTTTATCTACCGGCGGACCCTCGGGGATACCCCCGAAGAGGTCTGCCAGGCCCTGGAGGATTGGCTGGAGGGTTTTCGGGGCTCCGGAATCCTTTCGGTTCTCAAGCACTTCCCTGGACACGGCAACACCAAGACCGACTCCCACTTGGGCCTCCCGGTCAAGGAGACATCCTGGCAGGAGTGGTTGAGCAGGGACGCCCTCCCCTTCCTCCACGGCATGGAGCTTGGTGGAAGCGGCCTCATGTTGGCCCATATCCTCTACCCGAACATCGACTGTGAGCCCCTCCCCCTCTCGCCGGTCTTCCTCCGATACCTCCGGCACACCATGGGCTTTCGCGGCCCCCTCTTCACAGACGACCTTGAGATGGAGGGGTTCCTCTCCCTTCCCGACTGGAAGGAACGGTTCCACCGGCTTCTTGTGGGAACCGTCGACTACCTGATCCTCGGCAAGAACCTTCCCGGAAAGGTTGACGAGGTGAAGATCGTCGAGGAACTGCTCGCCACCTCCTCACTCTCTTGAACTCGGGAGTCTGCTCTCTTCCTTCGGCCTGCGCGAGGAGCGTTCCGAAAGAGACAAGCCGCGGTAAGGCTCACAAGAGCTCACCTCCCTTCTCAACTCCTTCGAAAGCCTTGAAAAAACCTCCGGGCACCGAACTTTTCCGCCCCCCTCAACGTACCCCATAGAAGAAACGTCAAAATTTTGTTTCGAGCAGGAGGAACCGATGCTCAAGAAGACCCTTTTAATCGTTCTCTTCATCCCTCTCTTTTTCAACTCCCTCTACTCCGCCGAGAACTCCAGAACAACCTCAAAGCGTCGACCCTTCCCCCAGACGACAGAGGTCTTCGTTGTGGGAGGAATCCATCAATCCCACGAGAGAGCGAAACTCTACACATACCAGCGGATGGGCCAACTCGTCTCCGAACTCCGCCCTGAACTCCTCTGTGTGGAGGCTGAACAGAGGTACATCGACGATGGAAGCGACAGGGGAATGCCCTACGACTTCCAGAAGTTCATGGTTCCCCTGGCGAGAAAGCAGGGGATCCCCGTGGTCGGTATCGATTGGTGGGACGAAAAGAGGGGCGATACCTGGAAACAACTTCAGAAAGAGGCCTTCGCAGATCCGACGATCGCGCCGGAGACAGCGCTCCTGGGCGGGTTATTCCGGCTCCTGAACGGCTACTTTCAAGAGAGGGACTTCGCAGAGATCAACTCCCCGGAGATCACGGCCCTCTGGGAGGCCCAAAACGAAATGAAATACAAGGTTTTTCGGCAACACCCAAAGTACAAGGCCATCGACGAGTTTGAGAAAGATCGAAACAACCACATGGTCGAGAATATCCTCCAGGCGATCCGTCTCCATCCCGGTAAGAGGGTTCTTGTCGCCGTGGGGATCGACCATAAATACTATATTGAACGGGAACTACGCCGTCGGGGTATCCGAACCCTTCAGGTGGACGAAGTCATCTCGACCCGGTGATACCCCGGCCACATGGTCGGGCCTCGACCATTTCAGAGTCCGAAGGGACGTGTCTCCTACCGTGTTAGACCCGATAAACAGCGGTGACGCCTCAACTATAGTCTCCAGGCGATCCTCCGCCACCCTTCAGGTCGGCGGCCAGCCTGGCTACCGCCAGTTCTTTCGCCTTGGCCTCGACTTCCACCGTGAGCGGCCAACCCAACCACTGACAGGGGAAATCCCGGGGGTCGATGTAGTCGTGGTGCCTCTGCGGCTTCGGCCCCTCCCAGCCTGCCAGGGGGCTTGAGATGTGAAAGATCGGCTCCGCCGGCCATGTCCTCCGGGCTCTCTCAGTGATCTCCTCAACACCCAGGCCGTCGGGCAGACAGCGGTGGTGATGCACGTCGTAAACCAAAGGCACGCCTGTGTCGGCACAGACCGGCAGCAAGTCGGAGGGCGTGTAGACCTTGTCGTCGTTCTCCAGGGTGAGGCGCGACCGCACTGGCCCGGGAAGGCTTTGGATGTTCCTGCGCAGGGTTGACAAGGCTTTGGCCTTATCGCCATAGGCACCCCCACCGTGGAGGTTGATCGTTTCCGCGCCGACCCATTCCGCCACCTCCGCCTGATAGTCCAGTTCAGCAAGGGAGTGCGCCAGTGTCTTTGGGTTGGGGGAATTGATCACCACAAACTGGTCCGGATGGAGCGAGAGCCGCAGGTTGTTCGCCCGGGCGAAGACTCCGCACTCCCGAAAGCGCCCTACAATGTCCAAGCCGTCAGGAAGATCGGACATCCCGTATCCAACCTCGGGATGCGTCTTCACGGGAAGGATCCGGCTGTTGATACGGAAGGCGCCGATGCCGTGATCCGCACAGAATTTCAGCGCTGACTGCAGGGCTTCGGCATTGGCTCGACACAGATCGGCCAACCTCGCCAGTCTGGTCGCCAGAGGCAAGCGTAGCATCGCCGTGGCCGTGGTCGTACGGAACTTGATCGGCTCCCGCGAGAACAGGCAACACAGGCCGAGCCGCAGACCAGAGACGGTTTTGTTCACTGAGGAGGCTCCGTATGTGAATACCATTTTGGCACACGACTTAAGGTGGTCTCCCAATACGCCGTTCTTTGCTCACCTCTTTGGATCTCGCCCATCGTGCCCCTCTTCAAACCAATGACTGCCTTCAATAAGAAATGTGCGAAAAAGATTTGACGCTACAATGTTCTACCATACTTTCTTTCCCTAAGGCATTATACAAAGTTCTAAAAGCCCTCATTCTGTAGCAGAGAACAGAAAGCCGACTGATAGATAGGAGAAAACCTTAAGTCGCATGCGAAAGGCCACCTCAGAGATTCGGGATTACATCCTTTTTCTAAATACAAAAGCCGTTTAAAACCCTAGTGTTTCCCAGTACCCTCTGACCTTCTCCACCGCTTCCCGAAGAGAGACATTATAACCAAGTTCATGAATCATCACTTCGAAGGGTCTTTTCCAAATCTCTGGGGGATCGGGTATCAGAGTCGGCAAGGGATGGGTTCCTCTCCTGTCGAAAGTCTGGCGGAGAGCGGCCACTACAATCTCGGTATCTAGAGCCCCGGTCTCCAAAATCAAGACCATATCCACCAGATCCTTCACCCTAGAGTTGGTTCTCTCTCTCGGTAGTGTGTAGGCATGCAGTTTCTCGGCGAATTGTTGTTCCTTAGAGATTAGGGGAATCTCTGGAGGAGCAAACCCCGCAAAACCGAGCCAATCAGCGGCAACGATCTTTTCATGCGGCGCCAACCACACATCTCCGAAAGCCACATCCACATCGAACTTGATAAAGACACGCCCTGCCAACTTGGCTTCAACCGGAAATCTGTATCCCCCGTAAGGTGCATTTTCCAGATTCAAAACCGCCTGCCCAACTGTGAACACAAAAAAGTCATCCAGAGACGAAGTCATCGCCTCCTGCAGCTTCTGCCTGATTTGCTCTGAGCGAGGATTGCTCCTTTCAGAATCCAAAGAGAAGTGGTTCCGGATAGACAAATCAATATCTTTTGTGG
>JAMOAD010000132.1 GCA_023621955.1 Acidobacteriota bacterium | reverse complement strand
GAGTGTCCGCTGTAATTTTAACAGCCGCGTTCTTTCTCTCTCGCCCATCAGGGGTTTTCCTGTCTCAACCACCAAGAGAGGAAATCTCTGTACCCATTGCGCTCCATGAAGGCGAAGAGCGCGTCGTCGAAAGACATTTTTCTGGAGCTCTTCCCGTCATGGGGTTCCCCACCGTTCTCCTTTTCGATAATCTCAACGATCCTCGCGGAAAGCTCTTCCTCAAGCACCTTCCACTTCTTCCACCGGGGCATGGCCTTCGCTGTACGTTTGTTTACCGCTTTGTACAGGAGCCAACCGGACTGGTTGGAGGTTTTCCCGTAAAACTCCGCCAAGAGAGCCTCGGTCGGGTCTGCCCCCAGGCTCTTCCGGATCCCCTTGGGTGACCTTCCCGGCAACGGTTTGCAGGCTATCTCCGGGGGAACTTCCAGGTCCTGGTCGGAAGCTTTGCGAAGGATGCGCCTCAATTTTTCCATGGGGTAGGGAGCCTCATCCTCCGGGAAATATTCGATGTCGACGATACTGGCCATGACGATCCGGTTTTCGCTCTTCACAGGGACGAGAACGGAATCGTCGACTCTCAGCGTATCGTCGTTGGTCAGGTAGTGGTAAGGCTTGCTCCCTTCGTTGAAGACAACACTGCAGAAAATCGATTCGCCCTTTCGGCGTCGAGCCCTGTTGTACGCGGAGGGATCCAGAATCTCTCCGCTCCCGTAGTTTTGGAGGAATCTGCTTAAAGAGGTTGCGAAATCCTCCCAGCTCTCGGGCAAACCGTACTTGTCGAAAGACCCTTGGAGGACCACGGGCTTGTACTCTCCGAACTCCAGGGTGATCCTATAGGTTGCGTCTTCTTCCTTCGGGTTCACGGTGGCCTCCTCTTCCTTCTTCTCAAAGTAGGAAAACAAGCCCTCTTCGTCCCAATCCTCAAAAAGCCGGCAGACTTCCCCCTCGATCTGGTACTTCCTGTGGATTTGGCAACCTGAACCGAACCTCTGGAACTGCTCCACCGTTTCGCTCACCCTGTCAACGATCAGCTGTTCAGAGTAGTCTATCCGATCTGTTTGCCAAGGAATGTTCTGCAGAGGTTTCGGTTTCACCAGGATTAGACGGTGATAGTCCACGGTGATGCGCCGAAGATCCTCCTCTTTCGACGAGTGGTATCCGGTAAAGGCGAGCAAATCTTCTGTATCGTATTCACAATAACTATAGAGGCTATTTTCCAGTAGGCACGAGAGATGGTAGTAGGCCCTGTCCACCCTCTTGGAGAGAGATCCGGTGTAGGAGAAAGATTCGCCCTCCCTGTTTGTGAGAACCAGTTCCCAGACGCCATCGCCCTGCACATCGCTGGGCTGGTGGTCTAAGGAGAACCAATGACTGAATTTTTCCAGAACAAATTCTGCCCGCTCCTGCCCAATGTCTTCGGTCTCTTTGTAAGACAATCGTTTCAATCCGGTTTTACTTAAGTCAATCGTTTCAATCCGGTTTTACTTAAGTCGTAGGAAGACAAGGTAAAATTCCCGTCCGCCGTGAGGGTCAAACGCTCTTCACACCCAGGGCTGTCGGGTTTGGAGAACTCTTTAGAAACAAGCTTCATCTTCTGCGCCTGACCTTGGAACAACGACATCGGCGGCCTCGTTTTTTTCATTCTCTCCTCCTCTCTCATAAAGTTTCTGCCGAAAGGGATCCCTCCTTGCCCATCCTGCCCTGAATCCCTGGGCGACCGGGGGCTTTCTCTCTCCCTCCCATCCTACCACCCGAGGTTGCGCAAAACCTGAGAAAGTTTCTATGGTCTGTTTCTCCTTGTTCGTACCGTTCGCGTCGTTCGCGGTTCATGAAATTCAAAGGGAGTGTCCTCTGTAATTTTCACCGCGAAATGCGCGAAAATCGCGAAAGCCGGGGGAGAAAAGACAAAAGCCTTCACGCCGGGGGCGCAGAATCTTCCGGGAGGGACTTTTTCCCCCCTCTTCGGCGTGGTACACTCAAGGGTATGGACGACCGTACCGAGTTTGTCCCGGGAGGAGAAGAATGAAGGGTTTGAGAGTCTTGACCGCCGAAAAGGTGAGAATCGACGATAAAGGCGAGATCGAACGGAACGGGTACTTCTGCGACGGCGACGAGATCGAAGAGATCAACATGAGCCGATACAGGATCGTTCAGGAGCTTCTTCTCGGTTATCCTCCCTACAACAAGCTGATCTACCTGGACGACGTGCACTACCTCGTCCTGGTGGAGCCGATCTAACAAGAGCCCTCTCTCTGATAACCCCAACATCTCCCAAGGTCCCCTCTCCGCCGGCGGTGACCCCGGAAACGCGAAAAGGGTTGAAAGGTTTTCGGGGACGTTTCATAATCAGGAAAATCCAGCAGGGGTGAGACCATGGGAGAAGAGCGATTCAAAGGAATCTTCAGGCCGGAGGGGGAGGTCCCCCCGAACTGCCGCCTCGAAGAGGCTTGCGAGCAGAGGGAGTACCTCGTGGATGGGGAGCTCAGGAGGTGGGAGGGAGCGCTTCAGGAGGTCTTCTCCCCCGTCCTGATCGAACAGGAGGGCCGGCTCCTGCGCAAAAGGATCGG
>JAMOAD010000143.1 GCA_023621955.1 Acidobacteriota bacterium | reverse complement strand
GGGGGAAAATCGGTATAAAGGGAGAGGAGAAAAGAATGGAAGAGACTTTGGCCATTGTGAAACCCGATGCCGTTGCGGCCGGTTTTGTCGGCAAGATTCTCTCCCGTATCGAAGAGGAGGGGTTCCGGGTCAGGGGGCTGAAGATGGTTCACCTCAGGGAGGGAGAGGCTCGACTCTTCTACGGTGTTCACCGGGGAAAACCTTTCTACGAATCCCTCGTCGCCTTCATGACCTCCGGACCGGTCGTCGCCATCGCCTTGGAAAGGGAAGACGGCGTCGCCCACTGGCGTCGGGTCATGGGCGTCACAGACCCGGCCTCGGCTGCGGAAGGGACCCTGAGAAGCCTCTACGGGACGACGGTTCAACGAAACGCCGTCCACGGATCCGATTCCGTTGAGAACGGGGTCGGTGAGATCAACTTTTTCTTCAATACCTTGGAAAAAACATGAAAGAAAAGAGATTGTTTCACCTCTCCAAAGAGTTTCACCTCTCCAAAGAGGAGTTCGGCAGCGATATGGTGATCTTCGGACTCGAAGGGGCTCTCAACGTTCAGACGGCTCCCGAGTTTGAGGAGGCTCTGAAGAAGAATATCTCCGAAGGGAAAAAGAAGGTCATCCTTGAGATGAGCCATCTCAACTACATCTCCAGCATCGGCCTCGGGGTGATCATCGGCTACCTCGAAGAGACCAGAGAGCAGGGGGGGGATATCCGAATCTGCGGTGTCAACGATCCGGTGATTCAAGATATCTTTGAGACCACTGGGTTTCCGAAGATCATTCAGTTCCATAAAGATTTAGGTACGGCCAGGCTGAGTTTTTAAACCATGGCCGATCTCAGCCTTCGGATAGGGTCGGAGACTCTCTTCGTTCCTCCCGTCGTGGCGGCTCTGAAGAGCTACGCTCTCCGGTGCGGCTTCGTCGAAGAGGAAGCGACAAAAATCGCCGTTGCCGTTGAAGAGGCGCTGGCCAACGTGATCAAACACTCCTACGAGAGCAGGAAGGAGGGGGTGATTCTGATCGAGGCCGATCTCAAGGGCGATGAGCTTTGTGTCAGGGTCTCCCATCAAGGAAAACCCTTTGTGCTGGAGGGGAAAAGGGCGGCGCCGGACATTGAGAAGCTCGAGAAAGAGCGAAAGAAAGGCGGGTTCGGCCTCTACCTGATAGAGAAGTTCATGGATGAGTTCCACCTGGGACACGAGAAGGAATGGCACTACTATTTGATGAAAAAACACTTGAGACCCTGAAAAGCCTTCTTCACTGCCCACCGGAAGAGGTAGACGGCTTGATTTACCGGGAAGAGGTTCCCGAGACGATCGGCTACATTCTCAACCTGAAGAGGGAGAACGAGCTCCTGGGGGAGAGGGTTCGCAAAATCGAGAAGAAGCTTCTCTCCAAGAACATGGAGAGGGACTCGCTCTACGATCTGACCTCCGAGGCCTTTCTGAACTTCCATCCCGAGACGATCGTCATGCTCCTGAGGAACATCGTCATGGGGCAGATCGGGATTCTGAAGATCATCATCTTCCGGCGGCGGAACGGGGAAGTGGAGATCTTGGACGCCCGCGGCGCCGGGACCTCTGACAGGGATTCTCTGGCCTCGAGGATCGTCAAACTCAGCGAGGGAGTCACCACGGCCTCCCGCTCTCTGGAACCCGACGAGGAGATGGTCAAGGAGGGCTTCAAAGACTTTTTCTACTTCTCCTCTTCGACCCATGGCCTAGGCCTCCTTCTCGGGAAGAAGATCTCCGGGGAGGATCTTCTCGAAGAGGACGCAGAGTTTCTCTCCACCGTTCTCAAGCAGGCCCTCCTGATGGTTGACAACATCGACCTCTACCGGAGCAACTTGGAGAAGGAGAAGATGGAACGGGAGCTGATGATCGCCCAGACCATCCAAGGGCGAATGCTACCTCTTCCGGAGAACGAGTACTGTCGGATTCAGCCCCTTTCCGCCTCTTCCTACGAGGTGGGAGGAGACTTCTACGACTACGTGGAGGGACCGAACTCCCTCTTCATCTCCGTAGGCGATGTCTCGGGGAAGGGACTCTCCGCGGCCTTGGTTATGGCTTCGGCCCAGGCGACGATCCGCGCCATGGTGAAGGATTACGACGGTCCCTTAGAGGAGATGATGGAGAGAATCAACTCCTTGCTCCTCTCCGTCACGAGAACGGAGATGTACTGTACCCTCTTCCTCCTTGAGGTTCGTCCGAAAGAGCGGGAGATCCGATGGTTCAACGCCGGTCACCCTTCCGCGCTCCTTCTCCGGGACGGTGCGGAGGTACGGGAACTCGCCGACGGGAGCTTCTTCCTGGGACTCTTCGATACCTTTTCCGGGAGTGCGGGTTCTCTTCCCTTCCGTCGGGGGGACAAGATTCTTCTCTTCACCGATGGGGTCTCGGAGTTTGAGATTGACGGCCGTGAGATCGGCCTGGAAGGGTTGAAAGATCTCTTCCTCCGCTTCGGGGACGATGTGGAGGCCATTCGTGACTACCTCTACTCCCACTTCCAAGGGGAGAGGTTGAAGGATGATTTCACCCTCCTCAGCGTTACCCTCTCTTAAAGGACTCGCCGTTTCTCTCCCAAACAGAAAATCTGAGGGCCTCTTCGAAGGGGAACCTGCGACCCTGAAGAGAGTTGGGGGAGCGAAGAGAGGGCACCCATTCAGGAAGGGGAGAGGAGCTCGAAGGAATCGATGAGGAAGAGGGCAGCCCTCTTGTCGGGTGTCGTGAACATCGGAAAGGGAAGGATCCCCTGGGCAACGGCTTCATCCAGAAGAGTCGTATAGACTTCCTGAACCCAAGCTTGTCCTCTGGACCCGACCTGGACGACGGAGATGTAGACACTTCCGTGGGCCGCCAGGCTCAGGTTCGAGAGGACGTCGGAGAC
>JAMOAD010000136.1 GCA_023621955.1 Acidobacteriota bacterium | reverse complement strand
GGAGGTTTTCCCGAAATCGTTGCTCCCGGTGAGGGAGACGACTCCGGAGGGGAGTTGCCCCTTCAGTTCGTTCAGGCCGTGGCGCAGCTTTGTCCAAACCGCGTCGGAGTCATGGACATCGTCGTTGAGCTCCACCACGACGATCATGACGTTCTCCTTGGAGGTTGAATAGGTCTTCTCCCGTTTGACCTCGGAGAAGCCAAAGAGGAAGCTCTCCACTCTCTTCGTCAGCTGCTCCTCCACCTCCGAGGCCGAGGCCCCGGGGTAGACTCCCACGATCAGGCCCTGCCGGATCGTGAAATTGGGGAACTCCTGTCTCGGCATCTTCACCAAGGCGATCAGGCCGAAGAGGAAGAGGACGAAGACGTTCACCAAGGCGATCAGGCCGAAGAGGAAGAGGACGAAGACGATGATGGTAACGATCGGCCTCTCTGCGAGGGCGCGTTGAAAGATATTGGGTCTCTTCGATTCCATCTGTTTTCTCTCCTGGTGGGTCTACTACCGCGTCGTGACGGCGGAGCCTTCCGTAAGCTTCTGCGCGCCGGTAACGACGACTTTCTCGCCGCTCTTGAGCCCCCGGGTTATGGAGATCCCCTCCTTCATCAGGTTCTGAACCGTGACCATCCGCTTAGTGACTCGGCTCCGGGAGAGGTCCACCACATAGACGAAGTTTTCGCCGCTCTCGTCGATCTGAACGGCCGAGTAGGGAACCACCAGGGAGAGGTTCTCCTGGGGAAAACGGAGGAGGGCGCGGCAGACCATTCCGGGGAGGATCCTCCCTTCAGGGTTTTCCAATCCAACCTTGACGGCGTAGGAGCGCGAGAAGGGATCGGCCACGACTCCGATCTCTTCCACCCTCCCCTGAACCTTCAGCCCCGAGAGGGCGGGAATCTCCACCTCCGCCGCCTGGCCCTTGGAAACCCGGGCGATCTCGTTCTCCGGAACCGGAATCTTCACGTAGACCCGCTCGATCCGAAGAAGCGTGAAGACCGGGACCCCGGGCATCACGTTGACACCCGGCTCCAGGGAGCGTTTCCCGATGATCCCGTCCGAGGGCGCAAGGATTCGACAATCGTCCAGGTTTTTCTTGGCCATGGCCGCGCTGGCCCTCGCCTGGCGTAGGCCTGTCTCCACCTCCACCATTTTCACCTCCGGCAGGTGGGAGTTTCTGTACATCGGCTGGAAACGTTTGAAGGCGTCTTCGGCCTGCACCCTCTTCGCTTCGGCGAGTTCGTAGGCGTTTCGATAACCGCTCTGATCCAGGATGGCTAGAAGATCTCCCCGACGGACCTTCGATCCCTCTCCGGCGAAGACGCCCGCCACGGTCCCGGGAAGGGAGAAGCTCAGGGAGGTCGATTGGAGCTCTTCTACGGTCCCGCTGAAGGAGAGCGTAAGGGGAAGGGAGGAGACCGTTGCCGAGGCGATCCCCACCTTCACCGGCGGAGGGGCCTCTCTCCCGGTCCGCCCATGGCGGCAACCCGTCGTCAACGATGCCATCAACAGCAGGAGTATCCAAATTAAGCTCTCTCTCTTCATCCTCTTCTCCTTGGAAAATATCTTTCGACCAATATGGTCATTTGGTCGATTTACGGCAAAAAAAATTATCTCTTCAGGATTCCGTAGAAGATCAGGTTCGTTAGTACGTTCTGAACATCCTCCACCATTTTGAAATCCTTCGTCACCGCCCAGCAGTAGTACTCTACGCCCCGACAGGCCGCGCGGAAGCCGATGATGGCGGCATCCACGTCGGGGACGATGAAGTCTCCCCTTTGGATCCCCTCCTCGAGGATCTCGCGCAGGATCTCCATCTCCAGAGCGTCCATGTCCTTTCTCAGGTTCTCGATGTAGACATAGTTTTCAAAGTATTCGTCCAGGATGACGCTGTAGAGGTTTGTCGCCTGCTGAAGGGCCTGGAAGCGGGCTTGGAAGAAGACCTTCAGCTTCTCCTGAGGGGTGGAGGCCAAGGAGATGGCCTTGCGGATCTCCGCCATGGTCGCCTCCATCTCCTGATCGACGATGACCTCGAAGATCTCGTCTTTGCTCGCGTAGTAGTGGTAGATGGAGCTCTTGGCTATGTGGGCGGCCTGGGCGATCTCCTCCATGGTCGTCTTCCGGATCCCATACCTCGTCAGGACCGTCTTGGCGGCCTTGAGGATGATGAGATCCATGCCCCGCTGAGTCCTTCCCATATCCACACGCTCCAGGTTTCTCGAATATATTACTGTTTTGGACGGTTATATTTTATTTCCCTTTTCCCTTCCTGTCAAGTGCCTTTATCTGATCTTTGACAAGCGCACCCCAGGGATCTTCCGAGAGGGCGAAAGAAGGGAGCGCCACGGAAATCTCCCCCGGAGGGAAAGGAGGGGGGAGCGAAGCCTTACTCTACTCTTCGTTCTCTTCCGGACCGGAGACCCTGTACTCCTTCAACTTGTTGCGCAGGGTTCTCTCGGAGATTCCGAGAATCTCGGCGGTCTTTCGGCGGTTTCCCCCATTCTTCTCCAGTGTGGAGAGGATGGTTCTCTTCTCCAGTTCCGCCAGGCTCACGTCGGAAGACTCCGCCTCCTGGACGGCGACGGCCCCCACCTCCGGTAGGCCTAGATCCTGCGGCTGAAGGCTCTCCCCGTCGGCGAGGATCACCGCCCTCTGGAGAACGTTCTGTAACTCCCGGACGTTCCCCGGCCAAGGGTAGCCCATGACCTTCTCCCAAGCCGCTGGGGAGAGTTTCAGATCGGGTTTCCCGTTCTCCCGGGCGAAGAGCTCCGTGAAGTGCCCGGCCAGGAGTTTCAGGTCGTCTCTCCGTTTGCGCAGAGGGGGAAAGGTCAGGGAGAGGACGTTCAGACGGAAGAAGAGGTCTTCCCGGAACTTTCCCTCCTTCACCCAGAGGCGCAGATCACGGTTCGTCACGGCGATGAGGCGGACATCCACAGGAATGGGCTTCAGCCCCCCTACCCTATCGACCTCCCTCTCTTGAAGAACCCTGAGCAGCTTGGACTGGAGGGAGGGGTGAAGCTCGCTCACCTCGTCCAGCACCAGGGTTCCCTCCTGGGCGAGCTCGAACTTCCCCGGCTTGCTGTGAAGGGCCCCGGTGAAGGAGCCTTTCTCATAGCCGAAGAGTTCCGATTCCAGCAGGTTTTCGGGGATCGCGGCGCAGTTGATGGCCACGAAAGGACCCGAGGAGCGGGGACTCTTGTCGTGAATGTAGCGGGCCAGAAGCTCCTTGCCCACTCCGCTCTCCCCTTGGATCAGGACCGTGGCATTGGTCTTCGCCGCCCTCTCGGCCATCTTCATGAGGTCCTTGGAGAGCGGGTCCACGCTCAGCAGGGAGGGGTACTTGATCGGGGAGAAGTCCCTGGGGTAGTAGTGGCCGACCGCTTCCTGGAGCTGATCGGCGGAGAAGGGTTTGAGGATGTAGTCGGAGGCGCCGAACTTCATCACGTCCACCGCGTCTTCGATGGTGCCGAAGGCGGTCACCAGGACGACGACCGTCCGGGGGGAAATCGTTTTAATCCTCTTCAGAAGCTCTTTCCCATCGAGACCGCCCATGCGGATGTCCGAGACCACCATCCGGTAGAGGTCCCGTCCGAGAAGGGTCAACGCCTCTTCGGCTGAACCCGCCGTCTCCACCTCGTACTTCTTCCTCCGCAAAGCCTCGGCCATGGCCCGAGCCATGTGGGGCTCATCGTCTACGACGAGTATCTCCTTAATCACCGCTTCCCTCCTTGTACTCCACCAGAACGGAGGTTCCGCCGCCTGCCCTCTCCTCCACCCTGATCTTTCCCCCGTGGGCCCGCACGATACGGTAGCAAACGCTCAGCCCCAAGCCGCTTCCCCTGGACTTGGTGGTGAAGAAGGGGTTGAAGATCTTCTTCTTCACCTCTTCAGGGATTCCCGGGCCGTTGTCGTCGAGGGTCCAGAGAGTCTCCTCCCCTCTTCCCTCGACCTTAATGGCGATTCTGGGCGTCGCCCTCCCCCTGAGAGCCTCCAGCGAGTTCAGGAGGAGGTTGAGGATGACCCGTTCGAAGAGGTCGGGATCGATGGATGTGCTTTCCCTCTCCACCCTGGTGGAGACCTCCACACCCGCCATCTCCCAGAGGGGGCGGAAGAGCTGAAAGATCCTCTCCAGAAAACGTTTGACGTCAACCGCTCTCCTCAGGGGCTCCACCTGCCGGGTGAAGAGCAGTGTGTTGGTGACCAGGTTGTTGAGCCTCTGGATCTCCTCCCGGATAGCCTTGGCGTAATCGCTGTGCATCCCCCGGCCCTCCAAATCCTCCTCCAACATAGAGGCGTAGAGTTCGATGGAACCGAGGGGGTTTCGGATCTCATGGGCCAGCTCCGCCGCCATCTCCCCCATGGCCGTCAACTGCCGGGAGCGGTTGAGTTCCGCCTCCATCTCCTTGAGGGCGGTGGTCTCCTTGAGGAGGAAGAAGCGGCCGATTGCCCTTTTCCCGTTCCGGATCAGCCCCGAAGAGACCAAGAAGAAGCGCCCCCCCTCGTCGAACTCCTTCTCCCAAGTCTCATCCTCGGGCAATCTCTCCAACAGGGGAGCGGCCTTGGCGAGGAGACGCCCCTTGCGAAGACCGGGAAAGAGCTTCATAGAGGCCGGGTTGACGAGTGTCACCTTGAAGGAGGGGTCCACCACGACGATGGCGGTGCTCATGCTGTTGAGCAGGTCGCCCAGGTAGGAGGAGAGCCTTTGGGTTTCGCCGAGGCTCTTGTTGAGGCGGACGTTGACGTCCCGAAGCTCTCTCTCCAGGGTTACCGCCCTCGCCTTGAGGGCGTCATAGGAGACCTTCAGTTCATCGGAGGCCTGAACGAAGCGGCCGAAAGCCTCCTTCAGGAGTTCAAGCTGCTCTCCCTCGTCCATTCTTCATCCCTGCGGAAAGGAGAGATAACCGCCGTCAGAAGGGGAGTTCGCCGTCGTCATCGCCGCCGTCGAAGGCGGTGGGATCGGGAAGGGCTTCCTCGCCACCCCCGCCCCGGTTGGACGAGCCGTAGCCGCCACCGTAACCCCCACCCTGAGTGTCGTCACGCTTACCCAGCATGGTGATGCTGGAAGCGGCAACCTTGGTGAAGGTCTTCTTCTGACCATCCTTGTCGGTCCACTGGTCGTAGCGGAGCTTCCCCTCCACCATGACCATCTTTCCCTTCTTGAGGTATTTCTCACAGAACTCGGCGGTCTTTCCGATGACCTCGATGGTGTGCCAATCCGTGCGTTCCTTCTTCTCGCCGCTCTGGCTCTGCCACACTTCGGTCGTGGCGAGGCTGAACTTGGCCACAGCCTGGTTGCTCTGGGGTATATAACGGACCTCGGGGTCTTTGCCCAGATGGCCGACGAGGATGACGCGGTTATAGGAGTTTCGGTCGCTCATGGTTTCACCCTTTTGAGGAGGGGTTCCCCTCCTGTTTGATCCTCTGCTCCGCCAGACCCGCCTCCTCGGAGAGGGGGTAGTCGTTGAGGACGCGTTTGAGAACAGCCATCCCCTCGGCGCTCTTTCCGGATTCGATCAGAGAGAAGCCTTTCTTGAGGAGGGCACCGGGGATCTTGTCGCCTTGCGGGTACTTGGCAAGGACTTCATCGAAAGAGGAGATGGCCTGGGAGTATTTTCCCTGAGAGTAGAAGCACTCTCCGATCCAATAGAGGGCGTTGTCGGCGAAGGGTGAATCTCCGTAGTTGTTCAGATAGTCCCGAAAGCTCTGAACGGCCAGGTCGAAATCCCCCTTCAGGTAGTCCGAATAGGCGGAGTAGTAAAGCTCCTGGGAACTCATCTTCGGAGGCTTCTTGGCGGTGTTCTCCGCCGCGCCCTTCGTGCCGTTCACCGAGGCGGCGGCCGTCTCTCCACTCCCCTTCTCAGAGGAGGGGGCGGCCTGGGTGTTCGGACTCTGGTAGATGTTGTTGACCGACTTCGTCAGCTCGTCGATTCTCTCCTTCAGATTCTGCAACTGTTTGAGAACCGATTCGTTGGCCTGTTCCTGCTCTATCTGCTTCTTCTGGAGAGTCTCCAGGTTCGAGAGGACGACCTTCAGCTTGGCGTAGATTTGACTGACTTCGGCGGACTGAACATCCCCTTTTCTCTCCATCCTCTCCAAGGTTTCGACGAGTTGGTCCAGGCGGGCCAAGATCTCTTTCTCCTTGGATTGGAGGTTGATCGGGAGGAGGGTCAGAAGAACCCCCGTCAATACAAGAAACGTCAAAGCTCTCTTCATGGTCACGACTCCCCCGGTTTAAGATAAAAAACGCCGGAGTTTTCCCTTCCAAGAGGAGAAAACTCCGGCGCAGGACACCGATTTACTTGGCGGTGACTTTGCTTTCGGCGCGACGGTTTTTATTGAAAGCCTCTTCCGTCCCGGAAGGGTCGATGGGACGGGTCTTACCGTAAGAGACCACGGAGATCCGATCCTCGGCGATTCCCAAGGAGACGAGATAATCCTTGACGGACTTAGCCCTCTTCTCACCCAAAGCCATGTTGTACTCTTCCGTTCCACGTTCGTCGCAGTGACCCTCGACGAGAACCTTCACGGTGGAGAATTTCTTCATGTAGCCGGCGTTCCCATCGACCACAGGCACCTGATCTTCCCGGACGTTGTATTTATCGAAATCGAAAAGAACGTTCTTGAGAACGCCTTCCTTGTTCAGCTCTTCGATGGTCTTCTTCTGGAAGAGCTCTTCCTCGGAAAGGGGCTCGGGGTTGATCTTCGGGGCGGGTTCCTCAACCTTTTCCACCTTCTCGACGGCGGGCTGAGGTTCCGGTGTGGTTTTCACCTTCTTCTTGCAGGAGAAGGCGAAGAGGGAAACGGCAAGAACCAGTGAAAGAACAAGCAACTTTTTCATCCTCTCCTCCTAGGTATAGAGAATAAAAGTATAAAAAGATTAAAAATGTTTTTCATAATAATCCAAGATGTCGAGAAAGTCAACAAAGAAGGGCTTTTCTATAGAGGTTTTCGATGGCTGGAGGGGAGTAAAAGAGAAGTGAGGCGGCAGTCGGATTTGAACCGACGGTGAAGGTTTTGCAGACCTTTGCCTTACCACTTGGCGATGCCGCCGAGGGTTAAAAAGAAAAAAGCGGGAGACGGGATTTGAACCCGCGACCCCGACCTTGGCAAGGTCATGCTCTACCACTGAGCTACTCCCGCGTAAATGACAAAGCTATGCTACCGAATTCCCTCACCCTTGTCAACCCCCGGAGGGGGGGGAAAATGCAAGAGACGAAAAAACCCCTTTTCACGCCTCTGAAGCGACTTTCACTCTATCCCGAGACGAAGGTGAAGACGGTCGCAATATCCCATTCCCCTCTCCAAGGCCCACCGGGCCGTCTGGCAAGCCCCTCGGTCGACCGCGTCACGGTCTCCCCCGCACACCATGAGCGCCGTCCTTTCCAGGGGGATCTTGAGCCGGACGATGATCTGTAAGGCCTCATCGGCCTCCCCTTCCGAACCGACCACGAACTTGAAGAAGGCCTTGGGTAGGGAGGAGAACTCCTCCAGAGCCGGCCAGACCAGCCTCTCCTGTAGGGAAATCCCGCTCCCCGAGAGCTTAGGGGAGACGTTGAAGCGGAGGTCCATCCCCGAGAGATCTCCGGGTGGTATGGTCCCGTTCGTCTCGATCTCCCGGCTGGAGAAGAGGGGGTTCGCCCTCTGGAAGAACTCCTTCAGGGCCTCCCTCTGAAGCAACGGTTCCCCCCCGGTGACCACCAGGTTCTCCCTTCCCGGATGCAGGTTCAGGAGGCGTTCTAGAGCTTCCTCGCAGGTCAACGGGAGAAACGAAGCCCCTCCCTGGGGGCGCGGAGTGTCGCAGAAACGGCAACGGAGGTTGCACCCGTGGAGACGGAGGAAGTGGGAGGGCCTTCCCGCAAGGGGTCCCTCCCCCTGTAGGGAGTGGAAGAGGGAATCAACTCTGAGGGGGCTCTTCGAGAGAGACAATTTCCAGGTTCCCCCGGTTCATCC
>JAMOAD010000035.1 GCA_023621955.1 Acidobacteriota bacterium | reverse complement strand
GGAGAGACGCTCATCACCAAGACGAAGTCAACGTAGGGAAGGGAGTCGCGGATCGCCTCGGCGGGCGTCATGGGGTTCAGGGAGATACCGACCCTTCTGCCAGCCTTGCGGACCCTCTGATAGATCACGTAGGGGTGGGGGGTCGCCTCGATGTGGAAGGAGATCATATCGGCCCCGGCCTCCAGAAACTGTTCGGCCTGCTGCCAGGGGTTGCTCACCATGAGGTGGACATCCAGGGGAAGGGCGGTGCTCTTCTTCAGACTCTTCACGACGGCGGAACCGAAGGTGATGGGGGGGACGAAGTGGCCGTCCATGACGTCCACATGGATCAGATCTGCCCCTCCCCGTTCGGCAAGGGAGGCGGCCTCACCCAGGGCGCTGAACTCGGCGGAGAGGAGGGACGGGGCGATCACTTCACGACCTCCAAGACGATCTTCTGCCCTCTGCGCAAGGGGTAACCCGCCTCCGGGAGCTGCCGGACGATGGTGCCTGAAGCGATCCCCTCGTAGGGTATCTCGCGAAAGGTCTCCATCGCGAAGCCCCAGCCTTCGAGAACCTCGGTGACCCCCTCCCGGTTCTTGCCGATCAGATCGGGCATGATGTAGGTGGCCCCCTTGGGCCCCTGGGAGACGAGGACCCTCATCCCCGTGTTTTTGAGGGTCTCCTTTCCCGCCTGAGGCTCCTGGTCGATGATGCTCTCCCTGGGCAGGTCGTTGCTGATCCTTGCGGTGGACTGCAGGGAGAGGTCGTATTCGAGAACCTCCATCTCCGCGGTGTTGATGTTGACACCCCTCAGATCGGGGATTCTCACCTTCTGCCCCCCCGCGCTCAGGGTAACCATGACGAAGTGGTTCTTCTTCAGGGTGGAGCCTCCCGCCGGGGACTGTTCGGCGATCAGCCCCTCCGGTATGTCGAGGCTGAAGGTCTGTCCCTTCTTCTTGAGGTAGACATCGAGCCTGGAGAGAATCTCTTGGGCCTCCTGCTCGCTCTTCCCTCTCAGATCCGGGACCGTGACCGTCTCCCCGCGGATGAGGACGAACATGGTGATCAGTGTGGAGAGAGAGAAGGCGCTGAAGTAGACGAATCCCCAGAAGAGAAAAGAGGTCAGGCGATTCTTATGAACCTTCCACATCAACCCTTTTTTAGCACAGATTCTCGTCTTTTTCAAGGAAGGGACCGGTGATGACCCCTTCCGGAAGGCCAAGGAAGAGAGTCTTGATCCGCTCGTACTCTTCACAAACCAGAAGGTCCCTTCGCATGAGACGCCCCTCGACCCTTCCGGAGGTAAGGAAACGGACCAGGGCCTTCAGCCTGGTGGTCCTCTTCTTCTTCTCAAGAGAGTACTCCCGCTCGACCTCTTCGACGATGATGGCGAGAAGGTCCTCCCAAGGTGTAAGTGGGACCTCCTGCAGGCTCTGAAAGATCCGGGGCTCCCGAAGGGTACCCCTCCCGATCATGACCCCGTCCACACCGAGGCTCAGCCTTTGCCTGGCCGTCTCGGGGGAGTCGATGTCACCGTTCCCCCAAAGGGGAATCCTCAACAGAGGCTTGATCCGCTCGGCCCAGCTCCAATCGGCGGGCAACCGATAGGGTTGATCCTTGAGGCGGAAATGGACGATCAGGGCGTCCGCCCCCTCCTCCTGGAGAAGCCTGGCCACGGTCAGGATGTTCTCCTCTTCCCACCCGAGCCGAACCTTGACGGTCAGCGTCCCTTGGGCGGCCTTTCGCACAGTGGCAAACCAACGCGCCGTCCCCTCCGGGTCCTTGAGGTGGTAGGCACCGCCGTTCCTCTGAAGAATCTTCCGTTTGGGGCATCCCATGTTGATGTTCACAAAATCGAAACGCCCCTCCCCCTCCACACGGCGTACGGCCTCGGCCATGACATCGGCTTTTCCCCCGAAGAGCTGTATCCCCTGGGGGGCGCCTGTCTCGAGGGTGGATGTCATCCTCAGCGTCCTCAGGTTCTCACGGACCAGCCCCTCCGCGGAGACCATCTCGGTGAAGTGGATTCCCCGGTAGTCGAGACGGGCCAAGACACGGCGGAAGACAGGATCGGTCAGGTCCGCCATAGGGGCGTAACAGTAGGGAAAGGGCGGCTTACAGAAGGGATTCTTCATGGGCGAAAGGGGAGAGCCTTCGGCTAGAAGAGCAGCTCGGCGCTCTTCGTGAAGATCCACCCCCACAGCATCCCTAAGAGTGCGGAGAAGAGGGCGCCGGAGAGGAGAAAACGGCCCTGAAGGATGAGGGCGAAGGCGGGGAAAAGGATGAGCCCGGCGAAGAGCCACTGGAACCCCTTACTCTGACGAGCCGCGGAGAAGAGGGCGGCGGCGGTGAAGATGTAGGGGCAGAGGAGCCTGAAAGGGTCAACTCCGTACCGAACCGCCAGGATCCCTCCCGCCTTACGGTGGAAGAGGACCCCCAAGAGGGTGAGGAGGAGGAAGAGGATCCCGACCTTGAAATCCTTCTTCCCGGTTCGATAACCACCGTAGAAGCAGAGAAGCGAGAAGAAGACCACCGGCGTGACAACCGCTCCGACGACCTGAGGCAGAAAGGGAACGGAGAGGAGGATCTTCCCCCCTCCCGAGAAGAAGGCTCTCTCCCTCTCAAGGAGACGGAGTTCCCTGAACGAAGGCCAGAGGAGGGCCAGAACAAGGTAGAGAATCACGGCAAAAAAGAGCAGCAGTACGGCGGCGGTCTTCTTCTTCATTTTTTATCAGATGTCAAAGTAGTAGAGGTACTCAGCCGGCGTCGGGTAGAGGCTCACCTCGACACAGTCCTTGTTCCTGTCGGCGATGTATTTGTCCACCAGGACCTCGGAGAAGACGCCGTCCCTGAGGAGAAAGCCCTTATCCTTTTTCAGGTTGGCCAAGGCCTGCTGAAGGTTCCCCTCGATCTCTTTGTACTTCTTCTTAGGGTCCGCGGGGCCGTAACCCTTGGCTACGGGGTCGACCTTCTCAACGATTCCGTCGATCCCGGCCATGAGCGTCGCCGAGAGGGCGAGGTAGGGGTTGCAGGTAGCGTCTGGGGTTCTGAACTCGACCCTGGTTTCGTCTTCTCGGGCCACATAACCGGGGATACGAATGGCGGAGTTCCGGTTGCCGATCCCGAAGTTGATTCCCGTGGGGGCCTCGAAGTTGGGGATCAACCGCTTGTAGGAGTTTGTGGAGGGGTTGGTGATCCCTACCAGGGAGTTGAGGTGGGAGAGAATCCCTCCGATGTAGAAGAGCGCCGTCTCGTTGAGGTTGGCGTACTTGCCCGCCTGGTAGAAGGCGTTCTTGCCACCTTTGACGAGGTACTGATGATAATGCCAACCGCTTCCAGCCTGGATCTTGATCGGCTTCGGCATGAAGGTAACGGCCAGATCGTTGCTCTTAGCGACGTTTTTAATCACGTATTTAATCAGGACGCTGTTATCACACGTTTTCAGGAGAGGCTCAAAACGGGTCTCGATCTCCTGTTGCCCCCATTGGCCGACCTCGTGGTGGTGGTACTTGACGGGAACCTTGAGCTCGTCCAGGATCGACACCACGTCGTCCCTGAACCAGCAGTACTTATCTTCGGGAAGAGCGGTGTGGTAGGATTTATAGATCGATTCCTCTCCGCTCTCCAGGGAGAAGAAGGTATGTTCCGGGCGGCATTCGAACTCGGCGTTGTCGAAGATGAAGAATTCGTACTCCGGACCCCAGAAAGAGGTATCGGCGATCTTTCTGGTTTTCAACGATGCTTCGGCCTTTTCGGCGATAAACCGGGGGTCCCCTTCGTAGCGGGTTCTCTCCTTGTCGATATAGTGAATCGTCGACAGGAAGTTCACCGTCTTCTTCTCCCTGAAAGGATCGACAAACCACGCCTTCAGGTCCGGCCTCATGACCATGTCGCTGCTCTCGGTGGAGGCGAAGCCAAAGGAAGAGGCGTCGAAGCCGATTCCCTCCTCCAGGGTCGCTTCGGTCACCGCGGCGACAGGAAGGGTCAGCAGGTGAATCCGAGAACGAAGATCAACGGTGAGCAGGCCGATATTTTCAGCCCCATTGCTTTGAAGAATCTCGCTAAAATCTTTGAAAGACAGCTTACCCATAGATTTTCTCCTTCTCTTCTCCCCGGAGCACCCTGAGGGCCCCTTCGTTCAGAGCCTGCAGTTCGTCTTCTCCCGGGTAGACTATGATATTTTTTGTCAAGAATCCAACCTTCGCCTTCAGCGCTTCCACAAGCTCTCCGTCGTAGGCCATGCCGCCGGTCAGCAAGAGGGCGTCCACCCTTCCCTCGAGAACCGTCGCCATCGCCCCGATGTCCTTGGCGATCTGGTAGATCATCGCCTCAACGACCTCTCGGGCCTTCTCGTCCCCGGCGTGGACCCGTCTCATCACCTCGGAGAAGTCCTTGGTTCCCAAGTAGTTGTAGAGCCCCCCCTCGCGGAAGAGCATGCGAATGACGTCGGGTAGAGTGTATTGGCCGCTGAAACAGAGTTTCGCCAGCTGGACGCAGGGGACGGTGCCGCTCCTCTCGGGAGTGAAACACCCTTCGTCCTGGCAGTTGGTCGCATCGACCATGAGCCCGTCCCTATGGGCCGAAACGGTGATCCCTCCGCCCAGATGAACGACCAGAAGCCTCAGGGAAGAGTAGTCCCTCCCGAGGCTCTTGGCATACCTCTTCGCGACGGCCTTCGTGTTCAGGGCATGGGAGAGGGATTGCCGGGTGATCTCCTTCAGCCCCGTATAGTAGGCCACTGGGGTGTACTCGGTGACGGAGACGGGGTCGACGATGTAGGCGGGAAGGCGGTAGGGCGCGGCCAATTCGTAGGCCAGTATCCCTCCAAGGTTCGAGGCGTGCTCCCCCCGTTTCGACTCCCGCAGGTCCCGGAGCATCCCTTCGTCGATTCCGTAAGTGCCGCTGGTGAGGGGCTTCAGAAGACCTCCCCTTCCAACGACCGCGCTCAGGCGGGAGAGGTCGAACCCTTTCGCCTTGAGGAAGCGGAGGATCGCCTCTTTCCTGAACTCCTTCTGCCCGATCACAGAGGGGAAGGATTTCAGCTCGCCGTCGTTGTGCCGAAGCGTCTCCTGAAAGAGCAGGTTCTCATCCTCGAAGACTCCCATCTTCGTGGAGGTAGAACCAGGGTTGATCACAAGGGTGCAAAAGGGCATACATCACCTCAAAAGGGTTTTTTTATTATAAACACAAGGCCTCTGAAAAAGCAACGAGGCCAAAGGGCCCCGTCAGGAAAGGTCGAGAAGATCCGACGGAAGCACCGTGTCAATTCTCCTCTTCTCCCTGTCGACGTGAACGCAGAACTCCTTGACGAAGGGGATCAGCACCTCTTTTCCCCCCTCCCTTCGAACCGAGAGGAGGTCGTTGCCAGCCGGGAGAATCGACGCGACGACGCCGATCTTCCCCTCCCGGGAGTCCCACACCTCACAACCGACGAGGTCATCGATGTAAAACTGATCTTCTTGAAGCTTCCACCGCTCCTCATCGGGAATCTGGAACTCTCTGCCCTGAAGCGAGAAGAGCACTTGCCTGGGATCGTCGATCCCCTCTAACTTCAGGACAACCCTTCGACCCCTGATCTGAGCGGATTCCACGACCTTCGGCTCCCCCTCCACGTAGACGGTACGGAGCTCGAGGTAGCGGTCCAAATAAAAAGAGAGGGGAAGTATTTCGACCTCCCCTCTCAAACCCACAGGTTTTAAAAACTTTCCTAAGGTTACCACCCTTATATTGTATCAGGTGCTCTTCTCGATGATCTCCAGAGAATAGCGCCGTCTTTGTTTCATCCCGGCAGCCCCGAGGATCGTTCTCAAGGCTCTGGCCGTGCGTCCCTGCCGACCGATGACTTTGCCCAGGTCGCTGGGATCTACACGAAGCTCGAGAATCGTCGTCTGTTCGCCGTCAAGCTGAGTCACATTCACTTTGTCGGGGTGGTCTACCAGAGACTTCGCCACCAATTCCACCAAGTCCTTCATGGTAACCTCCAAAAGGGATTAGTTGTTCTTCAGCTCGGGAAACGTCTTGAAAATGGCCTTTACCTGCGCGGAGGCTTGGGCGCCCTTGGAAAGCCAGTACTTGGCCTTCTCTATATCCACTTTCATCTCGCTGGGCTCGGTCCTAGGGTTGTAGTGTCCCAGATAATCGATAAACTCGGTCTCCCGGGGTTTCGTCTTATCAACGACGACGATGCGGTAGCTGGGAGCGTCCTTACGACCGGTTCGCGTAAGCCTGATGGATACCATGTTGTTCTTCTCCTTTACGAATCAAAAATAGTAATGGCTATTGTATCGATTCCAACGTTAAAAGTCAACCTTACCAAGGATTCGGCTGAAAAACCCCTTCTTGATAAACTTCTTCATCTCCCGGTACTGTTTGAGGAGCTGGTTTACCTCCGAGACAGGACGACCGCTCCCTTTGGCAACCCGGAGCCGCCTCTTCCCGTTGAAGATCTCGGGGTCCCGTCTCTCCTCGGGGGTCATGGAGAGAAGCACCGCCTCCATATGAACGATCCGTTTCTCGTCCAGGTTCTTCAGGTCGATTCCCTTGAGGGGACCGGCTTGGGGAAGGTGGGAGAGAATATCCGCCAGAGATCCCATCTTCTTGATCTGCTTCAGGTTGTCCAGGAAGTCTTCCAGAGAGAACTCCCGTTTGGCCATCTTCTTGGCCAACCGTTCCGCCTCTTTTTCGTCCACTGCCTCCTGAGCTTTTTCGACGAGGGATACGATGTCCCCCATCCCCAGGATCCGGGAAGCCAACCTCTCCGGGTGGAAGGGCTCAAGCTTGTCGTACCCTTCGCCCATCCCGGCGAACTTGATGGGTTTGCCGGTGAGAAAGGCTATGGAAAGGGCGGCGCCGCCTCGGGAATCCGCGTCGAGTTTGGTCAGGATCACGGAGTCGAAGCCGATCTCCTCTTGAAAGCGAACGGCGCTCTTCACCGCGTCGCTTCCGGTCATGGCGTCGGCAACGAAGACCACCTCGAAGGGGCTGACCCTCTCTTTGACCTCTCTCAGCTCGGTCATCAACTCTTCGTCCACGTGGAGACGTCCGGCGGTGTCGAGAATCACGGGGTGGTAGCCCTTCGCCTCGGCATAGCCGTAAATCTCTTCGGCGGCCTCGACGACCCCTTTGGCCTGAACGGAGTAGAAGGGAATACCGCTCTCCTTGGCGATGACACCGAGCTGTTCCTGAGCGGCGGGACGTTTCAGGTCGACCGAAACCAGGAGGGGGTTGAAACCTTGCTTCTTCAGCATACAACCGAGCTTTCCGGCGGTCGTGGTCTTTCCGACGCCTTGGAGACCGGCGAGCATGAGGAAGGAGGGAACCTTAGAGGGGATTCTAAGGGGTTTGTTCTCCTCTCCCAAGACCCTGGTCAGCTCGTCGTTGAAGATCTTGACAAGCTGCTGGCCCGGGAGAACCGAGAGTGAAACCTTGGCGCCAAGGGCTTTTTCCTTGACACGTGCGATAAAGTCTTGAACGACTTTGTAGTGAACGTCGGCGGAAAGGAGCGCAAGTTTAACGTCCTTAAGGGCGCTCTCTATATTCTTTTCAGTGATACTCCCTTCGCCTTTGAGGTACTGTATAGCCCCTTGGATCTTCTCTGAAACAAGA